>NZ_JARESU010000060.1:0-54779 GCF_046027075.1 Paraburkholderia sp. RL18-085-BIA-A
TGTAGTGGAGTGTTGTGTGGTTGGTCGTGATTGGGGCGCTTGCGCTGTCGTTTATTCAGATGAGCCGCCGGGCCACTGCTGCAGTCGTGCTTCGGCAATGACTACGCCGGCTGGCACGCCCGAGTTTTCGATCCAGCGCTTTCTCATGGGTGCAAGGATGAACTTCGCGCATACGGCGGCCGCGATCGATATCACCGCCGCCGAGATGAACACGGTGCTCCAGCCGCCGTTGGCCGACAGAAGCGATGCGACCGGTACCAGCATCGCGGCCGTACCCTTCGCGGTGTAAAGGGTCCCCGCATTCGCAGCGGCGTGTTTGCTGCCGAACGTGTCCGCGCACGTCGCCGGGAAGATCGAGAAAATCTCGCCCCAGCACAGGAATACGGCGGCCGCGAAGAACATGAACGCATACGGGTTGTGGCCAAACTGCATCAGCCCCAGCAGCGCGACGCCTTCGCCCAGGAAGATCATGAACATCGTGTTTTCACGGCCAATGCGGTCAGATAGAAAGCCGCACAAGGGACGGGTGAGTCCATTGCAGAGGTTGTCGATCGACAGCGTCATCGTGAGGAGCGGCAGCGTGATGCCGAGCAAATTCACCGGCAGTCTGGCAAAGCCGTATTCCTTCGCGATCGGCCCGAGCTGTGCGGTCGCAATGATGCCGCCGGCCGCAACGAACACGAACATCAGATACAGCACCCAGAAGAGCGGCGATCGGATCATCTCGCCGGACGTGTAGTCGGTCTTGCTTGCGACGATTCGTTTAGCCGGGATCGCGGAGGCGGGGGGCTTCGGCCGCACCAGCATGGTAGCGAGCAGCAGGATGCAGACACCCTGGAAAATGCCGAAGAACATGAACGCGTGCTCGTAGCCCGAACGCTGGATCATGTTGGCAATCGGTATCACCGTGACGGCCGCGCCGGCGCCGAAACCCGCCGCAGTCAAACCGGCGGCGAGACCGCGTTTGTCCGGAAACCATTTGAGCGCCATGCCGACGCAGGTGCCGTACACACAGCCCGCGCCGATACCGGCAATGACTGCTGCGACGTATAGATGGGAGAGACTGGTCGCATGCGCGTTGATGACCCAGCCGAGCGCGGCGCACAACGCACCGCCGATCACAACCGGGCGCGGCCCGAACTTGTCGACGAGCCAGCCTTCGACGGGCACGAGCCAGGTTTCGGTGACGATGAAAATCGTGAAAGCGGTCTGGATTGCCGCTTGACCCCAGTGGTGGGCGTTGTCCATCGGCACGACGAACAGCGTCCATGCGTACTGAAGGTTCGCGACGAGTCCCATGCATACGATGCCGATCGCTAGTTGCACCCACCGGTGATGCCAGAGGGGTGCGCGGCCGCCGTCCGATACATTGGAAAATCCCATGTCTCCGTCTCCTGTATATTCCGTCGCGCTCAAGCGGCGCGTTGGACGTCCGTGATCGAATCGCTTCGCCGCCGGTTTTACCTGCCGGTAATGAAGCGCCAATGGTCGGCCAGAGGGAACTGCACTAACGAAATCTGTTACTCGTTGTTCGCACGACAGGTGAGTCGAAGCTGTTACACGTGCTGCTGTGAGAGAAGATGCTGCGCGAGATCAGCAATAAGTGAAAGTTAAAACATTTTATGGTTTGTATTAGGTAACAGTAATACAAGGGTTCGTTCCGATTGCTGAATTGACCAGAAAGGCTCTGGTCATCGCCCGGCACGGAAAAATCTACGCGCTGACCAACGGCAGGAGCCTCGCGCTGGGCTGCCGAAGATCAAGTGCAGCTGTGTCTTCGGGGGCGCTCGCCGGATTCCCTGCGAGGCCGAAATGGCGGGCAGCGTGGCGGGGGCAGATTGGTGCTCGCCACCGTCGCCGTGGCGGCTTGAGAAATCCATGCATCAACAGAACGCTATTCGTTTTCGTAAAAACTTTAGCCATTGTTAATCTATGCGCCCGTTCAGCGGCGATTGCGACCGTCAGTAAACTTGGCTGCATGGGCGGTCGTGAGCAATGACCCGTTAGCCTTTCTGCACGAGGAATAGCATCTGTGCATCCCACGCGTCGGCATCGAGCGGCTAGCCGTGCGAAAAGATGACGGGTTTACCCTAGCCAATCCTTGAAAAAATGCGCGTGCCGTCTTTGGTGGTTACCGTGTTCATCGTATGACGTTCTCCATGCTGTGTTCGGTGGCGATCTGCTTCAGATCGCGGTGCACGGCAGCGGGGCCGGGCAACGGACGCCCGGCGCTCCACTGGCTTCCTGCGGCCAGCGCGCGTTGTGCCTGCACGGCCTGCCATTCGGTTTTTGCAACGGCGGCCAGCATGCCGCCGTTCCTGATCACCTTGACGACGCCCGGCATCTTCAGAATATCGGACGTATTGGTTTGCATGAGCCTCGCCTCATAGACAGGCGGCAGCACCACGCGCGCATGCAGCATGTCCGGCATGAACATGTCCTGGACATAGCTCGGGCCGCCATCGCCTTGGCCGGAACGTCCAATCGCGGCTGAGATTCCCGCGGGGCGCGTGATGCGCTTGCTAGAGAGCTTCGATGCGAGTCCGCATAACGTCGATGCAGTCGTCCATGCAGCGTATTTGCCCAACCGCCGCCACTCCAGCAAAGTGCGCGCGCTGATTCAGTTTCTCGAAGCGCGCCTGCAAATTTCGCTGGAAGGATGAGCCACGGCGTGCTCACGCCTTGCAAGCGTCTTCACATCACGCGGCGTTATGCGTGACGTCCCGATTCGAGCAGGAACCACACGCGCTGTTCTGCTTCGTCGATCCAGTTTTCGAGCAGACTCGCCGTCGCGACATCGCCGTATTCGCCGCACAGTGAGTGCGTCTCGCGCATGTAGGCGGCGAGCGCCAGATTGTCCGCGCGCAATTCGGCCAGCATGTCGCTGGGCGTCACGAAGTCCGTGTCATTGTCGAGAATCCGCTGCAGCTTGGTGATCTGGCCGGTGGACTGCAGTGTCTTGCCGCCTACCTTGCGTGCACGTTCCGCGATCGCGTCGGTCGTTGCGAAGATTAAGAATTATTAAGGGCTTTGCCAAGGACTCGGTGAAACACCGTCGATAGACTGGGACACAGTTTTTCTCGCACTTCAGGCGAGTGCGGCATGTCTTCCCGTGTTCACCAAATCATTAGGACGTACAAAGCCATGGCAAATCCGAAACTCGAAGTCCTGACACCTGCAAATTCGCAGATCATCTTCATCGACCACCAGCCGCAAATGGCTTTTGGGGTCCAGTCCATCGACCGCCAGGTACTTAAGAACAATGTAGTGGGACTCGCGAAGGCAGCGCGGGTGTTTAGCATTCCCACCACTATTACGACAGTGGAATCCGAAAGTTTCTCTGGATATACGTACCCCGAGTTGTTGGACGTGTTTCCAGGCCACAAAGTGCTGGAACGCTCGTCCATGAATTCGTGGGATGACCAGAAGGTTCGTGACTCGCTTGCTGCAAATGGCCGGAAAAAAGTGGTGGTGGCGGGCCTTTGGACAGAGGTTTGCAACAACACGTTTTCGCTATGCGCGATGGACGAAGGCAACTACGAAATCTATATGGTCGCCGACGCGTCGGGCGGCACGTCGAAGGAGGCGCATGAGTATTCGATGCAGCGCATGATTCAGGCCGGCGTGGTTCCGGTGACCTGGCAACAGGTGCTGCTCGAATGGCAGCGCGATTGGGCGCACAAGGAGACTTACGACGCGGTAATGGCGATTGTCAAAGAACATTCGGGTGCGTATGGAATGGGTGTGGACTATGCCTACACCATGGTGCACAAGGCTCCCCAGCGCGCAGCAGGCTCTCACGAGGTTCTGGCGCCGGCGCCTGCAAAGAAGTAAACAGTCGCGCTACATCGTCCGGCGGGCGGCTCGAACACTGTGCGGGTCGCATCCACTTCGGATCTATGGAGCTGCCGCCGGCACGAACGTGCCGCTAGATGCAGCGGGCATCGAGGGCAGTGCATCGAAGTCCTGAATCCTGCATGCCGGCCGCCATCCATTTTGAATGCTTGATGGGAAGACGACCGCGGCAAGCGTTCGCTTCCCAGGAATAGCTCTGCGCGTGAAAACCGGAGCACTCCCAATGAGGATCGCCATGAATTCCAATACTTCTGAGCCGACGCCGGCCGATGTCGTGTTCTTCAACGGCAAGATCGCCACGCAGGACGACAAGCGCTCGTTTGCCGACTCTCTCGCGGTGGCGAACGGCCGCATCATCGCTTCGGGGTCGCGCGAGACTGTGATGCGCCACTCAAACCACAGCACGCGGCAGATCGACCTCAAAGGGCGCACGGTCATCCCCGGTCTCAACGATTCCCACCTGCACATCATTCGAGGTGGGCTGAACTTCAACATGGAGTTGCGTTGGGACGGCGTGCCGTCGCTGGCGGACGCGCTCGACATGTTACGCAAGCAGGTGGCGCGCACGCCGGCGCCTCAATGGGTGCGGGTGGTGGGCGGCTGGAACGAGTTCCAGTTCGCCGAGCGGCGTGGGCCGACGCTCGAAGAAATCAATGCGATCGCGCCGGACACGCCCGTGTTCATTCTGCATCTCTACGACAGCGCGCTATTGAACGCAGCCGCACTGCGGGCCGTCGGCTATACGAAAGACACGCCGAATCCCCCTGGCGGCGAGATCCAGCGCGACAAGCGCGGCAATCCGACCGGCATGCTCATTGCGCGGCCGAACGCCGGTCTGTTGTATGCGACGCTGGCCAAAGGTCCGAAGCTCGCACCGGAGGATCAGCGCAATTCCACGCGGCACTTCATGCGCGAGCTCAACCGGCTCGGCGTGACAAGCGCGATCGATGCGGGCGGTGGCTACCAGGCCTATCCGGATGACTACGCCGTCATCATGGATATGGCGAAGCACAACGAACTGACGGTGCGTATCGCGTACAACCTGTTCACGCAGAACGCGAAAAAGGAAATCGAAGATTTCGCGAAATGGGTGAAGATGACGAGGCCCGGCGAAGGCGACGATTTCCTTCGTGTTAATGGCGCGGGTGAAATGCTGGTTTTTTCCGCCGCCGATTTCGAGGACTTTCTCGAGCCTCGACCGGATTTGCCGGACTCATTGGAGGTCGAGCTGGAAGCTGTCGTCAAGCTGCTGGTCGCCAACCGCTGGCCATTCCGCCTTCACGCCACCTACAACGAATCGATCGAGCGCTTCCTGAATGTATTCGAACGCGTGAACGCCGAGATTCCGTTTAACGGGCTGCGCTGGTTCTTCGACCACTGCGAGACCATCACACAACAGAATATCGACCGGGTGCGCGCGCTCGGCGGCGGCATCGCGATCCAGCATCGGATGGCCTATCAGGGCGAGTACTTCATCCAGCAATATGGTGAAGAGGCTGTGCAGCACACGCCGCCTATCCGCCGCATGCTGGATGCCGGACTGCCCGTCGGCGCGGGAACGGACGCCACGCGCGTCGCGAGTTTCAATCCGTTCGTTTCACTGTACTGGATGGTGTCGGGCAGGACGGTCGGCGGCACCGCGATGTATTCGAGCGTGAACAAGCTGGACCGAATGGAAGCGCTACGCCGTTACACAGTGGGCAGCGCGTGGTTCTCGAACGAGGAAGACCGCAAAGGCGCGTTGGTTCCCGGCCAGTTCGCGGATTTCGCGGTGCTCAGCGACGACTACTTTACCGTCGAGGAAAGCCGCATCAAGTTCCTGACCTCGGTGATGACGGTAGTGGGCGGCAAGGTCGTCTATGCCGACGACGAATTCGCGCCGCTCGCACCTGCGGATCTGCCGGTGAGCCCGTCGTGGTCGCCAGTGGCGGAATTCGACGGCTACAGCCGTTACAAGCCGACTGCGGTGGCATGCGTGGATGGCTGCGTGAATCTGTGCGGCGTGCATGCGCATGCGCATGGCTGGGCATGGCGTAAAAACGTGCCGGTCAGTGATTCGAACGGGTTCTGGGGTGCATTGGGCTGTAGCTGTTTCGCGTTCTGATATCCGCGAATTCGTGGCGCCAGCAGAGCGAGGATCATGATGCCGACACTGACAGACGGTGTGCTGTTTGGCCTGGGCATCCTGGTCGTCGAATTTCTCGCCTGGCGCTTCATGGATCGGAGGAGCGACCAGACGCGCCTCGCCTTTCGTGCGCTGATGTTTGGTCTATCGACCTACGTGCTGTTCAGTTCAGGGATGAATCCGCTGCGCGCGGCGCCATGGCCGGATGAGCCGCTGCGCCATCTCCTCGCGCAGGCGTTGGAGGTGGTGTGGTGGCTGCAGGCCGCGCGCCTCGTCACCATCATGTTGGATCGGGTGGTATTGCCCGAAACATGGCATAAGGAGCGTCTGTTTCAGGATGTGCTCGGCGCGCTGGTGTTTATGGCAGCCGCAGTGGGGGCGATTGCGTTCGTGCTGCAATTGCCGGTGCGCGGACTGCTTGCGACCTCCGGCGCCCTCGCCGTCGTGCTCGGACTCGCGATTCAGAGCACCCTCAATGATGTATTTTCCGGTGTCGTGCTCAATGCAACCCAGCCTTTCCGGTTGGGCGACTGGATCACCATCGGCGAAGTGGAAGGCAAAGTCGTGGAGAGCAACTGGCGCGCGACGAGTCTGCTCAACGGGCAGGGCAATATCGTCGTGATTCCCAATAGCGTGGCGGCGCGTAGCAATATTGTCAACGCCAATGAACCGTCGCATACGCATGGCATCAGCGTCGTGCTGCCGGTCAAGCCGTCAATCCGGCCGTCCGTCGTACTCGAAGCGCTCGCCAATGCCGCCGCCAGTTCCGAAGATGTGCTGAGCGAGCCCAAGCCGCTCGTGAGCGTGCGCCGCGCGACAAACGACGCGATCGAGTACGAGATCGTTTGCTACGTCGATGCATTGAGCAAGAAGATCGACGTTCGCAACGATCTGTTCGATCTTGCGCATCGCCACCTGCTTTCGCGTGGAGTCGTGCTGCGGCCGCTTTCCGTGCCCGAACCTGTTGTCGGGAGCGAGGATGAAAAACATCGCTTGCTGCGCAGTGTGATGATTTTCCAGACGCTCGACGACGACGAGATTTCGGAACTCGAAACGAAGCTGACCATGCACGAGCTTGATGTTGCGGACACCATCTACACCGCAGCGGATGAGCGCGGCCACGAGCTTCATATTCTGGCGCGAGGCGTAGCGAAAGTGACCGTAGCGAAAGACGGTGTCGAGATCGAACTGCGAAGGCTCGCGCCCGGCGACTCGATCGGCCAGTCAGGAATCCTTGCCGGCGTCAGGACCGGCGTGATCGTACACGCACTGACCCGCGCCACCGTGTTCCGGCTCGACAAGACCGCGTTGACACCAGTCCTTGCGAGACGCCCCGAGGTGGCAAAGGAAATGTGCCGCTTGCTTTCCGAACATCACGCAACCGAAGAGATGCTGCTCGCGTCACCGGTCACTGTCGATGGGACCTCCGGCGGTTTGCTGCAATGGATTCGCGATGGCGTGCGGCGGTTCCATGAGCTGACGCTTTGAGCCGGATCTCTGGATGCCGTGTTGATTAAGCTTTTTTAAGAACCCGCCAAGGTCTTTATTCGATTTATTCGCTACGCTGCAATGGACAATCGGCAAGCTTTCTACCGAAGAGATCCGGCGCAATCAATCATGGAGATTCATGTGAGTACTTTCACAACATGCGACGGCACCCAGCTCTACTACAAGGATTGGGGCGTGGGCCAGCCGATCGTCCTGAGTCATGGTTGGCCGCTGAACGCCGACATGTGGGAATACCAGATGAAGTTTCTCGCCGACAACGGCTTTCGCGTCATCGCCCATGATCGCCGAGGCTTTGGACGCTCGGCTCAGCCGTGGTCGGGATACGACTACGAGACGTTCGCACGCGACGTCAACGAGTTGATCGAGGCACTCGATCTAAGGGATGTGATTCTCGGCGGGTTTTCGATGGGTGGCGGTGAGGTGGCGCGTTATATCGGCCGCTTCGGTACGCGGCGCATCGCCAAGGCGGTACTTGTTAGCGCGGTGACGCCTTTGATGATCCGCCGTGACGATCATCCCGAGGGCATGGATCCGGCAATTTTCGACGGCATCCGCGCCGGGCTGCTGAACGACCGTCCCAGGTTTCTCGACGATTTTGGCCCGCTCTTTATGGGCAGCGATCAGGAAGGATCGAAGGTGACCAGGCAGATGCTCGACTGGACCCTATCGCTCGGGCTTCAAGGTGGATTGAAAGGCACCTGGGACTGCGTGGCGGCTTTCTCCGAAACAGACTTCAGACCGGATCTTGCGAAATTCGACGTGCCCACGCTGATAGTGCACGGTGACGCGGACGCGGTAGTGAGCTTCGAGGTAACGGGGAAGGCGGCAGCCGCGCTGATCAAGAACTCGACGCTACGGGTCTACGCAGGTGCACCGCATGCGCTTTACGTGACGCACAAAGATCAGCTCAACCAGGACCTCCTCGACTTCGCGCGGTCCTAGACATCGCCCGGCTGCGATGGCCGTCTGGCACGCCGGTTGACGCATATCGGGAGGACCTGTCCGGCACGGAGGAGTTGACATGACGAAAACCATTGCGGGAGTCGCTATTCCCGACAGTGCGATGACCCGGAAGGCGACCGAGCAAATCCGGGCCACAGAGTCGCAGTTGATGTTCCATCATGCGCTAAGGGCATATCTGTTTGCTGCGCTGACCGGCTATCGCGAGAAGCTGACATTCGACGCGGAGCTGCTTTATGTCGGCGCGATGTTTCACAACGTCGGCCTGAACTTGAAGCACCAGCACTCTCCGTGGCGGTTTGAAGTGGATGGCGCCAACGAGGCACGTGAATTTCTGCGGCAGCACGGCGTGGCTGAGAGGGCGATCGAAGAGGTGTGGGAGGCAATTGCATTGCATACGACGCCGGGCATTACTGAGCATATGTCTCCACTTGTCGCTCTGGTCAGCGCCGGGGTGCAGATGGATGTTCGAGGCGCCCGCTACGACGAATTCACTGCGCAACAGCGCGACGAAATCGTGCAGGCCTATCCGCGCGAATCCAGCTTCAAGAAGAAAATCATTGAGGCGTATGCGCGTGGTATGGAGCATCGTCCCGAGACGACGTTCGGTACGGTAAACGCCGACGTTCTGGATCGGTGGAACCCGAACTATCGACGGTTGAATTTTTGCGGACTGGTGCTCGGATCGGACTGGCCCAATTGACATGGCTTGACGTGAAGTACTACCGCTTACCGATCGTATCGGGAGCGAACGGCGGATATCGAAAGGACAATCAGAATGGGCTACGTAATTTCATTAGGAGTTGGTTTCGCGGTCGGACTCCTCTATTGGCTACTCAAGGTGCAATCGCCCGCGCCGCCGTTGATCGCGCTGGCAGGTCTGCTCGGCATGGTGTTGGGCGAGCACGCCATACCAGTCGTCAAGGCACAGCTCTTTGCGCAGACGCCGACGGTCCAGGTCGCGGAGCAGATGAAGGGCGCTGCAGCGGAGAAAGCTGCGCCGGGCGCGACAAAAGAGGGCGGTTGATGTCGCTGGCGCGAGTCTTTCGCTTGCAGGGGAATCGTTCGTGAAAAAACATGAAGACACGATTCTTGCGCTGATTGCGGGTTACGTCGACACAGTTGGGTTCGTCGCGTTGTTTGGGCTATTTACCGCGCACGTGACCGGCAACTTTGTGCTGATCGGCGCGGAGGTTGCCGGCGTGGGGCAGGGCATGCTGCTGAAGCTGCTGGCGTTTCCGGCTTTCGTCGTCGGCATCGCATTGAGTAGCGTGATTTTCAAATTCCTCGAACGAAGTCTCTCGGCGCATGCCGCGAGCGCGTTGTATCTGCTTCAGGCGATGCTGCTCGCTTCATTCCTTGTAACAGGCTTGATTGCGACACCGATCACAGATCCGAGCGCAGCGATGGTGTTGGTGTGCGGCGTACTGGGAACGATGGCGATGGGCGTGCAGAACGCGCGCGGCAGGTTGCTGCAGGTGACCAGTCTACCGAATACGGTAATGACCGGAAACGTCACACAGATTGTGCTCGATGTGATTGAACTCATCCACAGGGGCATGGCGGGAGAGCATGGGCAAAAGGTGGAGGAACGCCTCATGTCGACGTTAGCGGCGATGTGCAGCTTTGCCCTCGGCGCGATTTGCGGCGCAATGGCGTATGTCAGTTTCTCTTTCTCCGCGATTGCGCTCCCGGTAGCCGTTTTGCTGTTTCTCGCATGGAGTAAAAGGGCGGCCGACGAGAGGCGATAGCCAGCATGGAAGACATCGCTTCACAAACGTTCGACGAACGATATACGGCCTCGATCAAAGGCTGACCTATCCAGACATTGCTAACACTATCAGGTAACGAAATGCTCAAGTCGCTTCATCGATTCCGCCAGATTGGCCTGCTGTCCGCTGCGATACTGATCGGATTGACGCCAGTTTCATCTGCTTTCGCCGATGCCGGGCCGTCGGAAGTGTCGAACGGTAAAGCCGCGCTCACCGCGAAGCACCCTGACGTATCAGTGGGCGCGCAGTACGACACCACCCACGTGTACGTCGCTTCAGCCGATCTCGATGCATTCGTGAACAGTTTCCTTGCGACGTTCGGCGGCAAGGCGTCACCGCGCGCTGTGTTCACGGTGACGCCCACGCCGAGCAAGACAGCATCGCAGTATGTGCAGACGCCGGTCGGCATGCTCTCCGTGTTCGGGTTCGAAACGCCGATTCCGTATCCATTCGGTAATGAGCGAACCGGCTACCTGGTCACCGATATCGATCAGGCGGTGAAGGCGGCACGCGCGGCGGGCGCGGACGTACTCGTCGACACATTCGATGATCCGATCGGCAAGGACGCGGTCATTCAATGGCCGGGTGGCCTGACGATGCAGTTGTATTGGCACACCAAGGCGCCCAACTACGCACCGTTGCACAGCGTGCCGGATAACCGCGTGTATGTGTCGCGTGACGAAGCGAACAACTTCATTCGCCGCTGGCTGCAATTCTCGCACGGCAAGGTGGTGTCCGACGACCCGCGCGCGGACGCCGGCGTGATCGGCCGGCCGGGCGAGACGATTCGCGAGATCCGGATCAACTCGGGTTTCGGGCGCATGGTGGTGTTCGTCACCGACGGCAAACTGCCGTTCCCGTTTGGGCGCGAAACGACCGGTTATGCCGTCGATGATCTCGCGCAGACGCTCGATCGCGCGCAAGCGGCCGGCGCGAAAGTACTGTATCCGGCGTATGGCAATGGGTCGGGGAAGACTGCCGTCATCGAATTCCCGGGCGGTTACATTGCTGAAGTTCACGATGGCCGATGAAGGGCAAGCAATGAAGCCGCTGAAGGCGCGCGGGCGCCCGAAGCGTAGTTCGGCGCTGCGAGCCGTCCGTGCCCTGCTGATCAGCACGGGTCTCGCGGCCGCGCTACCTGTTTCAGCTGCGGATACGGCGCTTGGCGGCGCTGACGATACTTCCGCGGATAGCACTGCCGCGGCGTCGTGTGCACGGCCCGTGGTCATGTTCAACCGATGGCAGGAAAACTGGTCGGCGTTGGCCAATCCGTGCGTGCCGAGACGGCCTTTCGATTCGCTGAAGTACATCCCGCTGTTCGGCAATCCGGACGCGTATATCTCGCTGGGCGTGGTGTTGCGCGAGCGGTTGGAAGTGAACAACGCGCCGCTGTTCGGACTCGGGACGGCGCAAGACGACACATACCTGTTGCAACGTCTGGAAGTCCACGCGGATGTCCGCCTCGGCCCACATGTGCAGATCTTCACGCAATTCGAAGACGCGCAACCGTACGGCAAGAACGTCGTCACGCCTGTCGACAAGAACCCGCTGGATCTGCGGCAGGCGTTCGTCGCCATCATCGAGCCGCTTGGACCTGGTACCTTCAAGTTCCGGGTGGGGCGGCAGGAAATGGCGTTCGACTTGCAACGATTCATCTCGGTTCGTGACGGCCCGAACGTACGTCAGGCGTACGACGCGATCTGGGCCGACTATGAAACCGGTCCTTGGCGCTGGATCGCCTATGCGACGCAGCCGGTGCAGTATCGCGACACTTCCGATTTCGATGACTTTTCCAATCGCGATCTGACCTTCAGCGGCGTACGCGTGGAGCGCAAAAATGTCGGGCCAGGCGATCTGTCCGCGTACTACTCCCGCTACAACCGCAGCAACGCGCACTTTCTCGACGCGACCGGGGACGAACACCGTGACGTATTCGATGCGCGCTATTCCGGCAACGTCAACCATCTCGACTGGGACGTCGAAGCGATGTATCAGTCCGGACATGTCGGCAGCACGACGATCGGTGCGTGGGCGGTAGGGTCGCTCGCCGGCTACACGCTGGCGACAGTGCCATGGACGCCGCGCGTTGGCATCCAGGTGGATGCCGCATCGGGCGACAGCCATCCAGGAGACGGCCGGCTCGGCACGTTCAATCCGCTCTTTCCGAACGGGTACTACTTCGCGCTGGCCGGTTATACCGGCTACACGAACCTGATTCACATCAAGCCCTCGCTCATCGTCAAACCGAACAGCAAGCTGGCGCTGCTGGCCGGCATAGGTCTTCAATGGCGCGAGACCACCGCGGACGCGGTTTACCAGCAAGGATCCGCGGTCGTGCCGGGCACCGCGGGACGTGGCGGACGCTGGACCGGCTTCTATACCCAGCTGCGCGCCGACTGGGCGGTCAGCGCGAATCTCGCCGCGGCGCTCGAAGCGGTGCATTTCCAGGTGGGACAGTCGCTACGCGACCTGGGTGCCCGCAATGCCGACTACGTCGGCGCCGAAATGAAATTCACCTGGTAGACACGGTATCTGCAAGTGGCCATCGCGTTGAGGTGTTAGATGAGATCGATTTTGTGAGTACCCGCGCTCGGCACGGATCTGTCCTTGATAAGGTTTTCCCAGCGGGTGTCCCACTGATAGACCTCGTCGTACACACGATCGATCAATGCTTCCTTGCTTGGAAAATAGCGGTAGAGAAGCGGCTGCGTCACGCCCAGTTGGCGTCCTGGTTCGCGGGTGCTGCCGGAAAAACCGTGCATCGGGGAATGGTCTATGGCTTTCAGCACGATCTGGCGTTCCCGCACGTCCGGTGCGAGGCGGCGCGTGACGCCCTTCTCGTTGTCATGCGCCTCACTGGTCGAGGTTGTTTCGACCGTCCGTACGTTTCTCGGCATGGCTGTTCGGTACCCCGGTATGTTCGGACGCACGATACAAAGTTTGCCACTGTCTGGCTAGGCGACGACCTGCCTGCGAGCAGGCAGACTGCGCGTGCCGGATACCCTCGGAAGTAGTGCGAACGGCAGTGTGCAGTCGCTGAGCGCCGCCCGCGCAGTGCAAAATTTTTGAACTATACGTTCAGTTTTTTCCGCGCATGCGCGTTCTGCGTTGCTCTAGACTTCGGGGACGTACCGCTGTGCGGTACGTCCTCAGTCGTTCCTCTACCCGCGGTGTCTTGGATACTCAGGCAATGCTTCGAATTGGCCCACTTCAAGTGGACGTCGCCAGCCGGGAACTGTTTCTCGACGGTCAACCTGTGCGGCTGGGAAGCCGCGCGTTCGACATGCTGGCCGTACTGATTGCAGCGAATGGCGCGCTGGTATCGAAGAACGAAATGCTTGAACAGGTATGGCCGGACACGGTCGTTGAAGAGAACAATCTTCAGGTGCACATGTCCGCGCTGCGCAAGGTGTTGGGCGACAATCGCGGACTGATCCAGACCGTGTCCGGACGAGGTTACCGGCTGGTCCGCAGGGCGACGGCGACACCTGATACCAGCCAGGCGGACGGCGGCGACGAACTGGAGGACGCCGATGACCTCATTCATGGCCGGACCGTCCCCAACAATCTGCCTTCCCATTCGTCGGCGCTGATCGGGCGGGACAAGGCTATCCATGACATCGCGCTCGCGCTGACTTCGGCCCGCCACGTCACGCTGGTCGGCTCGGCTGGGATCGGCAAGACCCGCTTGGCCATCGAGGTCTCGCGCGGTTTGCTGGAGCGCTTCCCGGACGGTGTCTATCTGGTATCGCTCGCCTCCACGTGCGACGCAGGCAGTGTCCTCGCGATGTTCGCGAGCAGCATCGGCATGAATCCGGCCACCGGGCCGCTCACGCTCGCGCGTGTCAGCAAGGAACTCGGTGAGCGGCGCGTGTTGTTCATCCTGGACAATTGCGAACATGTGCCCGGCCCTGCCGCCGAACTCGCCGAGACGCTGCAGAGCGTGAGTCCGGCCGTCCGCGTTCTTGCGACCAGCCGTGAGCCACTGCGTGTCGTGAACGAATGCCTGTATTGGGTCGCTTCGCTGGAAGTGCCCGACCAGGACGCGCAGACTCAGGATGTCCTGCAATGCAGCGCGGTGAAGCTGTTCCTGTCGCGCGCACGTGCGATCGATGCGCGTTTTTCGTCCGATGAGAGAAGCATCCATCTGACCGGCACGGTATGCCGCCGGCTCGACGGTATTCCGTTGGCGATCGAACTGGCGGCGGCGCGTGCGGCAATACTTGGCGTCGAGCTGCTCGCAGATCATCTCGACGACCGCTTCAACATGCTGACTGGCGGCAATCGCACCGCATTGCCCCGGCATCAGACGCTGAAGGCGACCCTCGACTGGAGTCATGGACTGCTCGATGACGCTGAGCGCGCGACCCTTCGCAGGCTCGGCATCTTCGTTAACGACTTCACGATGGAAGCAGCTATTGCGGTTGCCGGCGACGGCGCATTGCGCGAGTTCGACGTGATCGCGGCGGTATCGGGTCTGGTCGAAAAATCACTGCTGGTGGCGCGCGTAGAGCGTGGCAAAGCACGCTATCGCCTGCTTGAAACGACGCGCGCCTACGCGCTGCAGAAGCTCGAGGACAACGGCGAACAGCGTCTCGTCACGCTCAATCATGCGCGCTACTTCTTGAGCCTGCTGGAGCGCGATTCGTTGGACGGCGCGAACCCGGTGAGCGCTTTCTATGATAGATGGCATCAACGGATGCGCGAATTGCTCGACGATCTGCGAGCGGCGCTGGCATGGGCTTTATCGCCGAAAGGCGACCAGACGCTGGGCGAAACACTGGCTGTGAAGCTCGTGTTTCTGCTTTATGAGCTATCACTGGTCGACGAGTGCAGGGTCTGGGCACGGCGAGCGCTCGATACCGTGACCGCGACCCATCAACGTTCGCACTCGAGCAGGTACTTGCGCCTGCGTATGCAACTGCTGGCGGCACTCGGCGCGGCACTGGTCTATGTCGACGGGCCGAACCGTGAAGCCCTCGGCATCTGGGCCGAGGTCCTCGCATCGGCGATCGCTCTCGGCGACCAGCGGTTCGAAGCCCGTGCGTTGTGGGGTATGTGGAACGCGAGTCAGTCGTGCGGTGCGGTGCGCAATGCGCTGGCGTTCGCGAGGCGCTTTGCGTCGCGCGCCTCCGAAACCGGCGACGCGACCTGCGCAATCCTCGCCTGCCGGTTGCTGGGTATCGCTTCGCATTATGCGGGCGATCAACAGCAGGCCTGTTCGTCGCTTGAACAACTGCTGCTGCAGAGTGACGGCCTGCAGTATCGTCTGCCGCTCGGGCAGTCCGTCGATCAGCGCATCGCTGCTCGCGCGACGCTCGCACGCGTGCTGTGGCTGCAGGGTTTGCGCGACCAGGCGCTCAGGCTCGCGGAGGATTGCGCGGTGGAAGCATGCAATCAGGAACAGGCCATTGTCACGTGTTACGTGCTGGTTGAGGCGCTCGTTCCGCTGGCGCTACTGTCGGGAAAGCGGGATAGCGCTGCCAAGGCGCTTGCCTTGTTGCAGGAAGTGTCCGTGCGTGCCGGTCTGTGCGTGTATCAAGCGTGCTGCCGCTGTTTCGATGAATACCTGCGCTCGCTGGACGAGACTGCGCCGGAACGTTTGCCTGCTTTCCGCTCGTCGTTGGATGAACTCGAATCGGTCGAGTACGGCGCGCCGCGCGCCATGCTGGCCGCGCAATACAGTCTCGCGCTCGGCCGCGCTGGACGGTGGGAGGAGGGCATTGCTGCCGTCATCTGTGCGCTGGCGCAGTGTGACGACACCGGCGACTATTGGTACGCCGGCGAACTTAGGCGCGTTCATGGCCAACTGCTCTTGATGAGCCAGGCGGGCGGCCCACCATCCGATGACGTGGCGAGGGACGCGGAGGCATGCTTGACCGCGGCGCTCGAGGACACGATTGTGCAAGGCTGCCGTTCGCTGCAATTGCGAGCCGCGACGAGCCTCGGCTGCCTTTGGCACGCGCAAGGCCGAAGCGCGGAAGCCGTGCAACTGTTGAAATCCGCATGCTCGAAGCTTACGGAAGGCCGCGACTGGGACGACTTCAAAGCGGCGACGCACCTGATGCAGATCGCGGCCGCCGCCAGCGAGTCAGACAATGTTTGTACCGACCCACATGTAGTGGACGATTCGTTCGACGAACCGTCGTCCTGCAGCATTGAGGAACGTGGCTAGACGACCGTTATCCGTGCAACATCCTTTGTTGCGCGACCTCTTCGATCAAATCCGGCCGGTCCAACTGCTCGACCCACCAGCGCAGGGCTCTACCGGTCTCATCGTTGCGCCATGCGAGATAGAAATGCGTGGTGTCCCGCATGCCGATCACTTCCTTTTTCACCAGCTCGCCGCGGCTCAGCGGCTCGATAGCAAGACATTCCGGAATCGTGCCCACTGCCAGACCCTTGATCTGGGCGGCGAGCTTGGCTTCGAGCGTGGGTACTGTCAGGTATTCCTGATTGGCAGCGAGTGCGATGGTGCGTGGCGCCAGCTTGCGGGATGTGTCGCCGATCGCGACCGCTCGATGGCGCGCGACGATGTCCAGCGTAAGCGGCCCCGGTGTCGAAGCGAGAGGGTGATGCGGTGCCACCACGAACACATGCCGTAGCGAGCCGATCGGTTTGGCAATCAGATTGGGTATGGCCGGCGGCTCTCCCGCGGCTCCGACGATCAGGTCCGCACGGCGCGTCAACAGTGCGTCCCACGAACCACCCAGCACTTCCTTCGACAGATGCAGCCGCGTGTTCAGTTTCAACCGATAAAACGTATCGACATGTTCCCAGAGCAACTCGAACGGGATGATCTCGTCGATCGCAATGTGCAGCTCGGATTCCCAGCCGTGCTGGATTCTCTTCGCTTTGTTTTCGAGGTCTTCCGCGGCCTCCAGCAAACGGCGCCCTTCCTCGACGACCACGCGCCCGGCATGTGTGAGCGTGGCGCGGCGGCCGGTCCGGTCGAACAGCTTCACGCCAAGGTCGAGCTCCAGTTTCTGAACGAGATATGTCAACGATGACGGGACCTTGTGCAGCGTTTCCGCCGCGCTGGCGAAGGTGCCGGTTCGATCGATCGCATCGAGGACCTGGAGGACTTCAAAGGATAGGTTCATGACAAACTGCCGGATTGAATGGGGAACACGATCTTAAGAACGCTTCATGCGCGCTTCGTTGATGTACGGAGCGCCCGCCTAGGATGACGCACAACATGATTCAGCGCAATACGATGTCGGCATGACCAGGGTGATCGGGTTCAGATCGGGCTATCATGCGATGGTGTCGAGGACGGCCCGAGCGCTTTTCGCTCAAGCGGTTACGCACGGCGCACGGCATTCCCCCGCTTGCGCACGCTAGCAACCGCTCTCAGGTCACTTTTGATTCTGCGGACGCTCACCGCCCAGCGATTCAAGAAGCGGCCGGAGCGCATCGAGTTCCACGCCGAAGCCGGTCCAGTCTCCTGTTTTTAGCCGTTCGAGCGCGCGGTTATAGTGCGCGAGCGCCTCGCGGGCACGCGCGTCGGCTGTGCCTGACGACTTGGATATGGCGGGCGAAGTGTCCTTGAAGAGGGCTTCAAGGGCTTGCGCCAAGGTTTCCTGCATCACGACACGGTCACCATACGCGGCGATAACCCGCTTCAACTCCGGCAGCTGCCCGGACGCTGCGCGCAGGTAGAGCGGGGAAATGTAGAGAATTGAATTTTCGATCGGCACCACCACGAGATGGCCGCGGATGACCCGCGAGCCCATCTGGTTCCACAGTGAAATCTGTTGTGAGATCTCGGTATTCTGCTGGATGCGAGCCTCGATCTGGAACGGCCCATAGACGAGCTTGTCCTTCGGGAACGTGTAGACGATGAGCTTGCCGTACTCGGGCGGATCGCAACGTGCCGCGAGCCAGGCAATCATGTTTTCACGCTGACTGGGCACCATCGGCAGCAGGAGTACGAACTCGGCGCGTTGCTCGCCCGGCAATCGCATGATCATGTAGTACGGTGTCATTTGCGCGCCGGGCGTGTTTCCGGCATCGATGCCGCCCAGTTCTCGTGGAAACTGCCAGAGGTCCTCGCGATTGTAGAAGACTTCCGGCGCGTCCATATGGTAGGTGCGGTAGAGTTGCGCCTGGATCAGAAAGAGATCTTCGGGATAACGGATATGCTGACGCAGGTCCTGTGGCATTGCATTGAGAGGCTTGAACAGGCCAGGGAAGATGCGCTGGTATGTCCGCAAGATTGGATCGGCAGGATCGCTGACAAAGAACTCGACTGTGCCGTTGTACGCGTCCACAACTACCTTGACCGCATTGCGGATGTAGTTGGTACCGTCACCAGTGGCGGGCTGGGAGTAGGGGAACCAGCGGCTCGCGGTGTAAGCATCCAGTATCCAGAACAGCCGGCCGCCGCTCACGACAATATAGGGATCCTTATCGAACCCGAGGAAGGGCGCTATCGTGCGCACCCGGTCCTCGATATTGCGGTGGAGCAGAATCCGGCTTGCGTCAGTGATATAGCTGGTTAGCAGGATGTTGGGATCGCTGAGCTGCCAGGCGAAGAGGACGCGTCGTGTTGCAGTGCCGATGCCGATACCGTCGTGCCCGTTGTAAGCCGTGTAGACATTTTCCTTCCCTTGCGGAAAGTCGAATTCCGGCACGCTGCCCTTCACGATGACGTAGCCTTGACCGCCTTGACCAAAATAGAGGCGTGGTTCGCGAATAACAGGGCCGCCCTTGGATACAGGGGGAATGTCCTGCAGATAAAGTGACGGCAAACCCTCCGCGGATTTCTCGGTGACGGGAGACATCACGACACCATTGCCGTGCGTGAACAGGAGGTGCAGGTTCACCCAGGTCTGCGCATTGGCCGGAAGCATCGACGTATCGAGGTCGCGCGCGGAGAGCATCACCTGCCTGTAACCGGGCTCGAGCCAGTAGCGGTCGATGTCCACGGAAAGAAACCTGTAGTACGTCCTGATCTCCTGCAACTGCGCATAGGTATCCATCAGCGGCCGTATATCCCATAGACGGAGGTTGTCGATGGTTGCGCGATTGCTCTGCAACCCAGCCAGATTCAACTCCTGACCGGCAGAAAATGGTCTGACGGCGATTTGCGCGAGGCCGTAGGCCTTTCGCGTCAGCGCGATGTTGTGCCTGATATAAGGTGTCTCCAGTCTAAGCTCGCTTGGCTTGACATAGAACCGCTGATACAGCGCCGGATAGATGACGGCGAACACAAGCGAGCCGCCGAATACCAGCAGCACCGAGGCAGCGGCAACCCGGTAGCTGCGCCAGCGCATGTTGGCCCAAGAAGCAAGGGATGCGGCGATAGCAAGCCCGATGAGCAGCCACAGCACCGGCAATACGACGTGAATGTCGGTATAGCCCGCGCCGACCACGACGCCGTTGTCGCCATACAGCAGCAGAAAGCGATCGAGCCAGTAGGAGCCCGCTTTCACCGCAAAGAACAAGCCGAGCAGTGCTGAACCGTGAGCGGCAGCGGCTCGTGAGAGTCCGCGCGGCGGCTTCTCGATCTGTATGTCGCCACGCGCGCCATAGATCACTGCTGCAATGATTGCGCTGCAAAAGAGAACTCGTAGCAGCCAGTTCTTGAGCGCCACGTAGAGGGGTAGGGCGAAGAGATAGAAGCCGATGTCGTTGCCGAAGATCGGATCTCGTTCTCCAAATGGCATCTGATAAAGGAAGCGAAGCACGATGTCCCAATTCGAGACCTCGCTAGCTGCGATCAATAACCCCAGCGCAACGGCGGCCCCTGCGATCGCGGAGCGCCAGGGAATGCGCGGCGCGATCTGATCGGGGATTTTGCTCGGGAGTTCGAGAGCAACGGGCGACACATTTACGCCCATAGCGTAACGATGCGCGCAAAGCCCGGATACTGCGATGACCACCGCCGAGATAACGAACAGGGCAGCGAACAGCAGGACCCTGGAGTCGAGGATCGTCCAGAAAACGCCCGCATATCCAATCGAAGAAAACCAGAACCAGTCGACGAGGACACGCGTAATGCGCCCTGTAGCAATCAGGCAGAGGATAACAATACCAACAGTGACCGCGGCGCGTCTGACGCGCACGCGAGATATCGCTTGCGACGGCATCCTTCCTCCTTTCCCGGCGTGTCATTCACGACCAGCTTCGATCAGACTGTTCCTCTCTGCTGACTGCCGGTGCTGCGGCGGAAACTGCACAGCCATGCCATGTCCCGACTGATTGTAGACCGGCGAATACCGGAACCTCTCATCGCTCGAACGGTCTATACGAAGATCTCGCCCTTATTTTTGGGGGATCTCAAATGGCTGCCACGCAATCAGGGGCTATGCCCCTCTCCGATCAGGACGCCCGGCGCCAGTTGCGCCGCGCCGTCATCGCCAGCACGATTGGTACTACGATCGAATGGTATGACTTCTTCCTCTACAGTACGGTCACCGGCCTGGTTTTCGCAAAACTATATTTCCCGGGATCTGATCCACTCGTCGGCACACTGCAAGCTTTTCTGATCTACGCCGTCGGCTTTATAGCGAGGCCGGTTGGTGCGGCCATTTTCGGCCATTACGGCGATCGCATCGGACGCAAGGCCACGCTGATCGTGACGCTGTTGCTGATGGGACTCGCGACGTTTGCCGTAGCCTTTGTTCCGACCTATGCGACGATCGGCATCTGGGGTGCCGTCTTGCTGACGGTGCTGCGTTTCATCCAGGGTGTGGGCGTGGGAGGCGAGTGGGGCGGATCGGTCCTGATGTCGATGGAATGGGCGCGCACCAACGCGCATCGCGGTTTCGTCGCCTCCTGGCCGCAGTTCGGTGTGCCGGCGGGATTGTTCCTGGCCAACCTCGCAGTGCTGGCCATGAGTCAGATCTCCGGCAGCGGGTTCCTCACGTGGGGCTGGCGCGTACCTTTCTTCCTCAGTATTGTACTAATCGCGATCGGCCTCTACATCCGTCTGAATATTCTCGAGACGCCGATCTTCGCGCGGCTCCTGGCTGAACGCAAGATCGAGAAGACGCCGATGCTCGAGGTGTTGCGCCGCCAGCCGAAGGACATCCTTCTCTCGGCCTTTGCACGCATGGCCGAGCAGGCGCCTTTCTATATTTTCACGGCTTTCGTCTTCACCTATGGTGTCTCGGCACTGGGCGTGACACGCGACCTGTTGCTGACCGCGGTACTGGTGGCTTCAGTGCTGGAATTCGGCACCATCCCGCTCTTTGGCCACGTGTCCGATCTGATCGGGCGGCGACGGATGTATATGATCGGTGCCGCCGCGGTTGGCGTATTCGGCTTCCTCTATTTTGCAATGGTCGACACCGGGAATCCAATATGGATCTTCACGGCCATCGTGCTCTCGCTGGTACCGCATTCGATGATGTATGGTCCCCAGGCCGCTTTGATCGCTGAATCCTTCACGGGGCGGCTGCGTTACAGCGGTGCGTCCATGGGCTACCAGTTGGCTTCGGTCATTGCCGGCGGACCTGCGCCGCTCATTGCGACCGCACTTTTCGCTTACTACCATTCGGGCTATGCAATCGCGGGCTATATCCTGGCGTGCGCGGTGGTCAGCCTGATCGCGGCTTCACGGCTGGGTGACTACACGAACAAGGACATTTCGCGGGAATACGACGACGCACCGGCGAGCGGCGATAGCGGACAC
The DNA here is from genome assembly GCF_046027075.1 of Paraburkholderia sp. RL18-085-BIA-A. Classification (NCBI taxonomy): domain Bacteria; kingdom Pseudomonadati; phylum Pseudomonadota; class Betaproteobacteria; order Burkholderiales; family Burkholderiaceae; genus Paraburkholderia; species Paraburkholderia sp. RL18-085-BIA-A. The sequence continues at coordinate 21,863 of NZ_JARESU010000060.1, forward strand.
GCCACCCCGGCCGCCTGATTAATCGGCTTGTCGCGGTTTCCATCAATACGACGGGAAGAGTGTGGGTCAGGCCGGGTTCGGCTCTGATGCCAATAGAGCGATGTCGAATCGGTTAGGGAGTCGGTCTGAACGACCTGAGAGTTGGCAGTCAGCAAGCGGAAGAGTCTGGACAAGCTGTTTGCAGGCCGTCACTTTGACCGTGAGGTGATCATTCTCTGCGTTCGCTGGTACTTGCGCTACAAGCTCAGCTTGGGGCGCCTGGTCGAGATGATGGGGCCGTGAGCTGACACTATTCCGCAAGATCGCCCGCAGCATCCATGACAATATCGAGCTCCAGTTTCTGAACAGCATCGAGCTGATGCTTCGCATTCGCAAAGGCCAGTTCACCCTTGTGAAGTTCGGCCTCGAAGATACGGGAGCATCCGGACTCTGGAGTGCCCCGCGACTAAATGATTCGGGTTCCTCTGTAAGAGGAACCTGCGGTCAAGGTCAGCCATTTGCGTCACAGCCGCCAGTTGCCAAGCACATGGGTGCGCGGGACGACGGTGGCCGCCCGCGACGCGGGCTGAATCAGCCCACGTTTCGAATGCGATCTGCGACTACGACTTCGCGCCAAGTCGGAACTTGTGCAGCAGTGGCTCGGTATACCCGCTAGGCTGCGATCGTCCTTCAAAAACCAGCGCCTTCGCCGCCTTGAACGCGAGCGATGTGTCCAGGTGACCGGTCATTGGCTGGTAATGCGGGTCGTTGGCGTTCTGCGCATCCACCACCTTCGCCATGCGCTTGAACGTTTCGTTCACCAGCGCTTCCGACACCACCCTGTGATGCAGCCAGTTTGCAATGTGCTGGCTCGAAATGCGCAGTGTCGCGCGGTCTTCCATCAGACCGATATCGTGAATATCCGGCACCTTCGAGCATCCGACGCCCTGATCGATCCAGCGCACCACGTAACCCAGAATCCCTTGCGCGTTGTTCTCGATTTCCTTGCGGATTTCCTCGTCCGACCACTGCGCCTTTTCGACGACAGGAATTGTCAGCAAACCGTTGAGCAGTTCATCGCGTACGCTGTCGTAGGCAGTCTTTTCCAACTCTTGCTGCACGGCCTGAACGTCGACTTGATGGTAGTGCAGCGCGTGCAGCGTCGCGGCAGTCGGCGACGGCACCCAAGCCGTGTTCGCGCCCGCTTTCGGATGCGCGATCTTCTGTTCGAGCATCGCGTGCATCAGGTCGGGCATCGCCCACATGCCCTTGCCGATCTGCGCACGTCCGCGCAATCCCGAGCTTAAGCCCGCCAGCACGTTATTACGCTCGTAAGCCGCGATCCACGCCGACGATTTCATATCACCCTTGCGCATCATCGGGCCGGCTTCCATCGCGCTGTGCATCTCGTCGCCGGTGCGATCCAGGAAGCCCGTATTGATGAATGCCACGCGCGCCGATGCCGCCGCAATGCATGCCTGCAGATTGACGCTCGTGCGGCGCTCCTCGTCCATGATGCCCATCTTGATGGTATGACGCGGCAGCCCCAGCAGATCTTCGACGCGGCCGAACAGCTCATTGGAGAACGCGACTTCGGCCGGGCCGTGCATCTTCGGCTTGACGATGTAAATCGATCCAGTCCGCGAATTGAGCTTGTTTTGCAGGTCGTGCATCGCGCCCAGCGACGTCATCACGGCATCCAGAATGCCTTCGGGAATCTCATGACCGTCGCGATCGACAATCGCCGGATTCGTCATCAAATGCCCGACATTGCGGATGAACAGCAACGAGCGGCCGTGCAGCTTCACGGTCGAGCCGTTCGGCGCGGTGTATTTGCGATCGGCGTTCAGGCGGCGCGTAAAGGTCTTGCCGTTCTTGGTGACTTGCTCGGTCAGATCGCCTTTCGCGAGGCCGGTCCAGTTGCGGTAAAGCTGCACCTTGTCGGCGGCATCGACGGCGGCAACCGAGTCTTCGCAATCGATAATCGTCGAGACGGCCGCTTCCATCAGCACGTCTTTCACGCGCGCCGCGTCGGTCTTGCCGATGGAGTCCGTTGCGTCGATCTGGATCTCGAAGTGCAGGCCGTGATGCTTCAGCAGGACGGCGGAAGGGGAGTCTGCGTCGCCTTGATAGCCGATGAACTGCGCGGGAACCTTCAGTGCCGATGAGCCGTTCTTGAGCGTGACGGCGAGCTTGCCGCATTCGACGCGGTACGCGATGGCGTCGACGTGCGAGCCGTTGGCGAGCGGCGCCGCTTCATCGAGGAATGCGCGGGCGCGCGCGATCACGCGTGCACCGCGGACTGGGTTGAAGTAAGCGGTGCGCGCCGCGCCGTCGGTTTCGGGGATAGCGTCGGTGCCGTAGAGCGCGTCATACAGGCTGCCCCAGCGCGCATTCGCGGCGTTGAGCGCGTAGCGCTGGTTCGAGAGCGGTACGACGAGTTGCGGGCCGGCTTGCCCGGCGATTTCGGTGTCGACGTTCTGGGTCGTCGCCTGAACGGCCGCGCTCACCGGCACGATATAGCCGATGCTTTCGAGAAATGCGCGGTATGCCTTCAGATCGCGCACCGGCCCCGGATTTGCGCGGTGCCACTGGTCCAGCTCCGTCTGCAGACGATCGCGTTCTGCGAGCAGCGCGCGGTTTTTCGGGGCGAGGTCGTGGACGAGGGCATCGAAGCCTTTCCAGAAGGCTTCGCTGTCGATGCCGGTCCCGCTCAACGCCTCATCGTCTACAAATTTGCTGAGAACAGCCGCAACCCGCAGACCGTTTCGCTCGATCATTTCACCCATCATGTGCTCCAACAGTTTCAAATATCAATCAATCAGCCGTTGAGGCTGTTTGCTGCGGTTCTGGCCACTTGCGAATCCTGATCCGGCTTGACACCGGACACGCCCACTGCGCCCACAACGTGCCCGTCGACCACGACGGGGACGCCGCCTTCCAGCGTGCCGGCCAGCGGTGCGCTCAGGAACGCCGTCCGCCCGCCGTTGATCATGTCTTCGTACTGCTTCGATTCGCGTCGGCCGAGCGCTGAGGTACGCGCCTTTTCGGTCGCGATGTAAGCGCCTATCGGCGCACAGCCGTCGAGGCGGAGCAGGGCCAGCAGATGGCCTCCGTCATCCACAACCGCGATGGTGACTGCCCACTGGTTTTTCTCTGCTTCCGCGCGCGCGGCTTCGAGGATTTGAGTAGCTTCTACAACGGTCAATACGGCTTTGCTTTGCATGTCGGGGTTATCAAGTCAGTGTTTCGAAGTGAAGTGTCGCCACCGGCGCATGCCGGTGGCCGTGATACGTTTTGCGGCGAACCGGGTTAGCCACCCAGCGCGCCCTGCGTGTTGACGTGCACCGCATAAATGGACTGCGACGACGCCATGAACAGCCGGTTACGCGCGCGTCCGCCAAAACACAAATTCGCGCAGCGCTCGGGCAGGGCAATTCGGCCAATCATCTTTCCTTGTGGCGAAATGACCATGACGCCATCGAGTTCGTCATTGCCCATGCCCCAGCCGCACCACAAATTGCCGTCGATGTCCGCGCGCATTCCGTCGATCGTGCCGGCCCCCGCGTCGTAGAACATCCGGCCTTTACCGATGCCGCGGCCGTCCGCGTCCATTTCATAAACGTGAATCATCCGGTTGGGCACACCACGCGATTCGATGATGTAAAGCAGCTTCTCGTCGGGTGAAAAGCACAGGCCGTTCGGCCCTTTCAAGTCGCGAGTGACGATGGACGCTTCGCCGGTCACGCCATCGATCCGATATACGGAGTGCGGGAGTTCCTGCTCTGCCTTGATTCCTTCGTAGTGCCCGGAAATGCCCATCGGCGGGTCAGTGAACCAGATAGAGCCATCCGACCTCACTACCAGATCATTGGGGGAATTAAGCGGCTTGCCTTCAAAGGAATCGAGAAGGACGGTGATGCTGCCGTCGTATTCGGTGCGTGTGACGCGGCGGCCGTGTTCGCACGTAACGAGCCGCCCCTGCCTGTCGCGGGTGTTGCCGTTCGCGTAGTTGGAAGGTTTGCGGAATACGCTGACCACGCCAGTTTCCTCCTCCCATTTCAGCATCTGGTTGTTGGGAATGTCGCTCCAGAGCAGGTAGCGCCCATCGCCGAACCATACGGGACCTTCGGTCCACCGGTAGCCGGTAGCCAGCCGCTCGACAGCCGAAAAGGCCACGCGGTATTTATCGAAGGAAGGGTCTAGCGAAATCACCCGAGGGTCGGGGTATCGCTCAGCTTGTTGCCACATCTGAATCTCCTGTTCGGGTGCCCGGCATTTCCGCCTATGCGGCGGCACGACCGGTAGTATAAAGGGAAACGAGTAAGCGCTTTCTCTTGAATTAGCAACTGAACTACCATAAGATGCCGGAAATGTTTAAGCTTCGAGCAACGGTGCATCGAATGTAGGGGTAATGTGAGAAAGCGATTACTCAATTCAACCCCTTTTTTGACCGCCCGGCGCAAATTTCTAGAAGGCAATGCCTGATGACTGAGATGACGAGCAAGAACGTAACCGGGCCCGTGATCCGGTTGCATCCCGCTGACAATGTGGTAATCGCGCGCATCGACGTCGCAATCGGCACGCCGGTTCCGGCGGAAGATTTTGTTTGCCGCAGCCAGGTGGCCGCAGGTTATAAGATCGCGGCGACGCCCATCAAAAAAGGCGAGCCGGTTCGCAAATACAACGTGGTGATCGGTTTCGCCGCGACGGATATTGCGCCAGGCACGATGGTCCATAGCCATAACGTCGAGTTCCGCGAGTTCGACCGGGACTACGCATTTGGCGCGGACTACCGGCCCGTCGAGATGGTGCCCGAAGCCGGGCGCGCCACGTTCCAGGGCATCGTGCGAGATAACGGCGAGGTTGCTACGCGCAACTACATCGGCGTGCTGTCGACAGTCAATTGTTCGGCCACGGTCGCGCACAAGATCGCCGAATGGTTCACGCCGGAACGGCTAGCGGACTACCCGAACGTAGACGGCGTGGTCGCATTTACGCACTCGATCGGTTGCGGCATGGAAATGAGCGGTGAGCCGATGGCGCTGCTGCGCCGGACGATGGCGGGTTATGCGCGCCATCCCAATCTCGCTGCGGCGTTGATTGTCGGGTTGGGATGCGAGCGTAACCAGCTGGCGGGACTGATGGATCAGGAAGGTCTGAAGGCTGATTCGCGGCTGCACACGTTCATCATGCAGGAGAGCGGTGGCACCCGCCGGACCATCGAGGCCGGCGTGGCTGCGGTCCGGGCGCTGTTACCCGATGCCAATCGTGTGAAGCGCACGACGGTTCCCGCAAGCCACCTGAAGATCGGTCTGCAATGCGGCGGCTCGGACGGCTTTTCGTCGATCACCGCCAATCCTTCGCTTGGCGCGGCGATGGACTTGCTGGTCCGTCATGGCGGCACGGCCATCCTCTCCGAAACACCCGAAATCTACGGCGTGGAACATACGCTTACGCGGCGTGCGGTCAGCCGCGAAGTCGGCGAAAAGCTGGTTGAGCGGATCCGCTGGTGGAAAGACGAGTATTCGGTCGGCCGGGACGTTCAGATCAACGGCCAGGTCAGCCCTGGCAATCAGGTGGGCGGACTGGCGAACATCTTTGAAAAGTCGATTGGATCGGCGATGAAAGGCGGCACCGGGCCGCTGATGGAGGTCTATCGATACGCTGAACTGGTGAAGCAACCTGGACTCGTATTCATGGACACGCCCGGTTTCGACCCCGTCTCCGCGACGGGTCAGATTGCAGGCGGCGCAAATCTTATTGCCTTCACCACGGGGCGCGGTTCAATGTTCGGCGCGAAGCCCGTGCCATCGCTCAAGCTCGCCACCAACACGCCGATGTACACCCGTCTGACCGAAGACATGGATCTGAACTGCGGCGGGATCCTGGATGGCACAGCGTCGATTCAGAGCACAGGCCAGAAAATCTTCGACGCTATTCTTGCAGCCGCGTCGGGCGAGCGCACAAAAAGCGAAATGCTGGGACTAGGTGATCACGAATTCGTACCGTGGCAGATCGGCATCATGAGTTGAGTCCGCAGTGGCTCAGCGTGTCGCACGGGCGAACGGCCATTTCCACCCATAAGGATAACCGCCGCCCTTAGCCAGTCGAACCAAACAGCGGAGACAGCCCTTGAGTACCCAAACCCCGGCAATACAAATACCTGACAGCGCGGCAAGCAACTCCATCTACACGCGAGTGACCTGGCGCTTCATGCCCTTGCTGTTCGTCTGCTACGTGGTGGCGTATCTGGATCGGGTCAACGTGGGCTTCGCCAAGCTCCAGATGCTCAGCGATCTGAACTTCAGCGAGGCGATGTACGGCTTCGGCGCCGGCATCTTTTTCATCGGCTATTTCTTCTTCGAGGTGCCGAGCAATCTGCTGCTGCACCGGCTCGGCGCACGCCGCTGGATCGCCCGGATCATGGTCACCTGGGCCGTGCTCTCGGCCGCGACCGCTTGGGTCACGACGCCCACGATGTTTTACGTATTGCGTTTCTTCCTGGGCGTGGCGGAAGCGGGCTTTTTCCCGGGGCTGGTGCTGTATCTCACCTACTGGTATCCATCGCACCGGCGCGGCAAGATGATCGCTTTCCTGATGGCGGGCAACCCGGTAGCGGGCATTGTCGGCGGGCCGGTATCGGGCTTCATCATGCAGCGCCTGGCGGGTAACGCGGGGCTTGCCGGCTGGCAGTGGCTGTTCATTCTGGAAGCCGTCCCGGCGCTGTTCCTGGGAGCCGTCATCTTCTGGTTCCTCGACGACCGGGTGAAGGACGCAAAGTGGCTGCCGGTTGAGGACCGCGACTTCATTGCATCGGAAATCGATGCGGAAGCACGCACCAAAAGCCACGGTTCCGTGCGCGAGGTCTTCACGTCGCTCAAAGTCTGGACCTTGTGCACGATACTCTTCGGTATCGTGATGGGCTCTTATGCCGTTGGCTTCTGGCAGCCAACCATCATAAAGAGTTCCGGAATCACGGACGCCTTCACCATCGGCCTGCTCACGGTCGTGCCTTATCTTGCCGCCTTGATTCTCATGATTGTGGTCGGCCGCCACGCGGACCGCACGCGTGAACGCCGCTGGCACGTCGTCTTGCCGCAATGCATGGCAGCTGTGGGCTTCGTGATGTGCGCCTACGCGGGCAACAATACGTATATTGCGTTGCTTGGTCTGACGCTTGCCGCTTCGGGCGTGATTACGGCCTTACCCATGTTCTGGGCCTTGCCCACGTCCTTTCTTGGCGGCACCGGTGCGGCCGCCGGTATTGCCTTGATCAATTCGACGGGCAATCTCGCAGGCTTCGTAAGCCCTGCGCTGGTGGGGTGGCTAAAGACGGTCACGCATTCACTTGATTCGAGCCTGTTCCTGATTGCGGGGTCGCTGATTGTCTCCGCATGTCTCATCTTGACGCAGATGCCCGCCCGGCTTGTCAACAAGTAGTACCTCCATGGCACCCGATAGAAGTGCCAGATAACAAAATTCGGTATCCTCAATTATATGGAATAGAGACAACATGAAGACTGGGAAGTATCGTTACGTTGTCGCCTTGCTGCTGTTTATTGCGGGCGCGATCAATTACATGGACCGCGCGGCACTCGGCGTCGTCGCGCCTGTCCTCAACAAGGAGCTGAGTCTTTCGCCGGCGCAACTCGGCGTGGTGTTCAGCAGTTTCTTCTTCGGCTATTCCATCTTCGCATTCGTCGGCGGGCAACTCGCCGACAAGTACGGACCGCGCAGGGTGTTTTCCTGGGCAATGGGGACGTGGTCCATTCTCTGCGGGTTGACCGCGGCCGCGACTGGATTCGGCACGCTGCTGATCTTCCGGGCGTTGTTCGGCTTCGGCGAAGGTCCGATGAATTCGACGACCAACCGCACCATCACCAACTGGTTTCCCCGGCATGAAACCGCGACCATGGTCGGCTTTACGTTTTCGGGCCAGACGGTAGGCAGCGCGATCGCCGGGCCGGTGGTCGGACTGATTGCCATTGCCTACGGCTGGCGCACGTCGTTTGTGATCATCGCAGCGTTCGGGCTGGCGTGGATCGTCGCCTGGCGTATCTTCGCGACCGACAAGCCGGCGCAAAGCGCGTGGGTCGGCGAGGCCGAACGCGAGATGGTCGAAGCGAGCCGCAACGCGGTACATCCGGCAGAAAGCGGCGACGAAAGCACGCCGCTGCGCAGTTACCTGTTTCGTCCGAGCACGCTAGCGCTCGGCGTCGGCCTCTTCGCGGTGAACTACACGCTGTTCGTGTTCATCTCGTGGATGCCGAGCTATTTCACCAACGCGCTGCATCTGGACATGAAGCACATGAGCATTCTGAGCGCAGTGCCATGGGCATGCGGCGGGATCGGCTACTTCGGCGGGGGCCTTGTCGCCGACGCGTATTTCAAGCGCGCGAGCAACAAACTGCAGGCGCGCAAGGTCTCGGCGATCGTGCCGCTCGCGCTGTCGGGTCTCGCCCTGGTGGGCGTCAGCATGGTCGATTCCGTGACGCCCGCAGTACTGCTTGTCGCGTTCGCCGTGCTGTTCCTGACGGCTTCGTCGCAAGCGTGCTGGGCCATCATGCACGAGCTCGTGCCGGGCAGGCATCTTGGGGGCGTAAGCGGCTTTGTTCACCTGATGAGCAACATTTCGGGCATCGTCGGTCCGACCATGATGGGTTTGGCGGTCCAGTACCTTGGCGGTTACAGCAGCGGCTTCATGCTCGGTGCGGCGGTCGATCTGGTCGGCGTGCTGGCGATGCTGCTGGTCATCGGCCGGCGCGCGGCAGGCGAGACAGTCAAGACGCACACCACCGCCGCATAAGCGGTCGGCCCTGCCACGCAAGCCGTCGGGGCGGCGAAGGCGGAGCCACCCAACCGCGACCGTGCGCGCGGCCGGGCGATTGGTACCGCAGCATCGTTATCTTTTTCGAGTCGATCTACTGCTATGAAACACGTCATCGTCGAACCCGAGCAAGCCGACTATCAGGCACGTGCGCGGATCGTTGCGGTGGAGGCGCGCACCATCCGCGTGCCGCTTGACCGCCACACCGCATTCTCGACCCGTCTCGTCACTGCCCGCGACTACACGGTCGTGCGCGTCAAGACAGCCGATGACCACTACGGCATCGGCTTTTGCTATAGCGGCAACCGCGCCGGCATGCTGGTCACGTATGCCGTGCGCGAATTGTTTGCGCCGCTGTTGCGCGGGCGCTCCGCGCTCGATGTCGAAGGCTCGTGGAGCGCCATGTACGACGAGTCATTGCTGCAAGGGCGTGCCGGCTCGGTCATGCGGGCGCTGTCCATCATCGACATCGCCTTGTGGGATCGCAATGCACGCGCTACGGGCCTGCCGTTGAGCCGCTATCTCGGCGGCACATGTAGCGCCACCGTGCCGGCCTATGCCAGCGGCGGTTACTACCTCGAAGGCAAGACGCCGGAGCATCTCGGCGAGGAGATGGCGGGTTACGTGGCACTGGGGTTTCGCGCCGTGAAGATGAAGGTAGGGCGGCTCGATCCACGCAGCGAGGAAGCGCGGATCAGGGCGGCACGAGAAGCGATCGGCGACGACGTGCTGCTGATGCTCGATGCCAACAACGCCTGGTCCGACGTTCCGACCGCGCTCGAATACATGCGCCGGTACGAGCCATTCAACCCGTACTGGATAGAAGAGCCGTTCAGTCCGGATGACATAGAAAGCCACGCGCAACTGAGTCGGCGCACGCCGGTGACCGTTGCGACCGGTGAGATAGAAGCGGGGCGCTGGCGGCATCAGGCGCTGCTCGACAAGCGCGCGGCCATGATCCTTCAGTCGGACGCGGCGGTATGTGGCGGGATCAGCGAATGGCGACGGATTGCGGCGTCGGCCGCGGCCGTGGGTGTGACGATGTGCCCGCACTGGTTCCACGATCTGCACGTGCATCTGGTGGCGTCGACGCCCAATGCACGCTATGTCGAATTTTTTCCTGACGATCAGGTGCTGAATTTCCGTCGGCTGGTGGATACGCAGCTCTCGTTCGCAGACGGCGAGCTGACCGTGCCGACTCGTCCTGGCCTGGGATTCGACTTCGATGAAGCCGCGCTGAACGAATACGCGCTGGACGATTGGGCGTGAAGCCGAAGCAATGAGTAGCTAGAAAAGACCGCCGGTTGCGCATGCAACCGGCGGGTGTTTCTGCACGGCATCAGGCGGTGACTTCGACCCCCGGCATCGAGAAACCGCTTTCGCGCAGTGCGGTGGCGAGCGCATCGCACTGTGCTGGCGTCAGATCGACGAGAGGAGGACGTACGACGCCCCAGTCAGCGTCGTTCGAATACACGCCGATCGCTGCCTTGAGCGCGGGGATCATCGGGAACCTGGCGAACACCGCTCGCGTGGCATCCAGTGCTGCCTGACGGGCATCGGCGTCGGCCGATTGCCAGTGACGATACAACTGTACGATCGCCGCCGGATTGACGTTTCCGGTTGCCGTAATACAGCCGACGCCCCCCGCACGCATGGTGGCCAGCAGGAAGGTTTCACTGCCGGCGAACACATCGAAGCCATGCGGCTGGAAGCGCTCGAGCATGGCCTGGGTGTTGCTCCAGTCGCCCGAACTGTCTTTCACGCCGGCGATCACGCCCGGGAAAGCAGCTAGCAGCCGCTCGATGAGCGCGAGGCTGAGCGGCACCTGGGACACAGGCGGGATGTGATACAGGTAAATGCGCAGTGCGTCGGAACCCACGCGCTCGATGATCTGCGCATAGCTGCGGAACAAGCCTTCGTCGGTGACGCCCTTGTAGTAGAACGGCGGGAGCATCAGCACATTGTTCACCCCTAGCGAAAGCGCATGGCGTGTCAATTCGACTGAGTCGGTGAGTGCCGAGCAGCCGGTGCCAGGCATCAGGCGATCGACCGGAATGTCTGCGCCAACCAACGTTTCGAGCAGTTTCATTTTCTCGCTGACCGCCAGCGAATTCGCTTCCGAGTTGGTGCCGAAGACAGCGAGTCCGACGTCCTGTTCGATCAGCCACCGGCAATGACGGACATAGCGGTCGTGATCGGGAAGAAGGTCTCTTGTGAACGGCGTGACCACGGGCGAGTAGACGCCGCGGGGCCGGTTGACTGAAGTCATCGCGTGTTCCTTTTGCTTGAAGTGAGAGTGTTTCGCGCCATTCAGCCGGCGATCTGTTGCGCAGACGAGCGGGCGTTGAGCGCTTCAGGATTGACACAGGTCGACGAGAGCTGGCCGTCGAATGCATCGATGAGATTGCGTACCGCGCGCATGGCCATGTTCTCGCGCGTCTGTTGCGTAGCGGAACCGATATGCGGCACCGCTACCACGTTCGGTAACTGGAGCAGCGGCGAGTCCGGCGCCACCGGTTCGCGTTCGAACACATCGAGACCGGCGCCGAGAATGCGGCCATCACGGAGATGTGCGATGAGGGCGGCCTCGTCGACGACCTGTCCGCGAGCACAGTTGATGAGAATGGCCGACGGCTTCATGGCCCCGAGCTCGGCGCTGCCGATCAGGCGCTCCGTGGCGGGCGATAGCGGCACAAGCACGCAGACGAAATCCGCGGTCGCGAGCAGTTCGGGAAGCGGCCGCCATTGTGCGCCGTAGCGCTCCTCTGCTTCGGGGTTGCGGGAGCGGTTGGAATAGATCACGTCCATGCCGAAGCCGAGGGCGGCGCGCTTGGCAACCGCGCTGCCAATGCGCCCAAGCCCGACGATCCCCAGCGTTTTGTGATGCACGTCGACACCGAATTGCGCCTCGCCGACCGTACGCGTCCACTGGCCGCGCCGTGTCCAGTCGGCGAGTTCGGAAATGCGCCGGGCGGTCGCGAGGATCAGACTGAACACGAGGTCGGCTGTGGTTTCGGTGACTTCTTCTGGCGTATTCGTCAGAACGATGCCGCGGCGCGAGAGTTCGGGGACATCGAACGCATCGAAGCCGGCCGAAATGGTGGACGCGACCTGAAGCAAGGGCGCTGCATCGAGGATCTCGGGCGTTATCTTGAGATTGTTGCCGACCATTCCATGAGCCGTGCCCAAGGCGCGCCTGAACGGCGCGAGGTCGCCGGAGGAAACGTCGACCAGCTCGACGGAACAGTGCTCACGAAGTAGCCCCAGCACGGCAGGAGGCAACGAACGATAGGCCACGACATGCTTCATGAAGACCTCAGCGGAATGCTTTTAGAAAGAGTTGATAGGCGGCGTCGACTGCGACAGAAAAGAATCGCTTGCAGAGAGACTATAAGTATCGGTAACATTCCCGTCAAGATTATTGATAATCTCATTGAAGATCCAGGAGCGATAATGAGCGAGAAGAAAAGCGGCTTGCGGCAGGGCCTGACGAACTACGGCGACGAAGGTTTCTCGCTTTTTCTGCGCAAGGCGTTCATCAAGGGCGCGGGCTATACCGACGACGCGCTGTCGCGTCCCATCGTCGCCATCGCGAACACGGGCAGTGCCTACAACCCGTGCCACGGCAACGCGCCGCAATTGATCGAGGCGGTAAAGCGCGGCGTGATGCTGGCTGGCGGCCTGCCTGTCGAATTCCCGACGATTTCGATTGCCGAGAGCTTTTCGCATCCGACCAGCATGTACCTGCGCAACCTGATGTCGATGGACACGGAGGAGATGATCCGGGCCCAGCCAATGGATGCGGTGGTGCTGATCGGTGGCTGCGACAAAACCGTCCCGGCCCAGTTGATGGGTGCGGCGGCGGCGGGCGTTCCGGCCATTCAACTGGTGACGGGCGCCATGCTCACGGGCTCGCATCGCGGTGAACGGGTGGGGGCATGTACGGACTGCCGTCGCTTCTGGGCGAGTTTCCGCGGCGACCAGATCGATGAAGCAGAGATCGAAGCGGTCAACAATCAGCTCGTCGCAACGGTCGGAACCTGTTCGGTGATGGGAACCGCAAGCACGATGGCCTGCATCGCGGAAGCCCTGGGCATCATGTTGCCGGGTGGTGCGTCTGCGCCCGCCGTGACCGCCGATCGCATCCGCATTGCGGAGCGCACCGGCGCGCAGGCCGTGGCGATGATCGGTCAGGACCTGAGTCCGACGAAGATCCTGACGCCCAAGGCGATCGAAAATGCGTTGCGGGTGCTGCTCGCAATCGGCGGCTCGACCAACGGCATCATTCACCTCACGGCAATCGCGGGCCGGCTCGGGATTCGCATCGACCTTGAGCAGCTCGACCGGATGGCGCGTGAAACGCCAGTGCTCGTCGATTTGAAGCCATCTGGGCAGCACTACATGGAAGACCTGCATCGCGCCGGAGGGTTGACCACGGTCATGCGCGAGATCAGAGGGCTGCTGCATCTCGACGCGCTCACTGTGACCGGTCGTACGCTCGGCGAGGAGCTGGATGCCGCCCCGGCGAGCTTCGCGCAAGAAGTAGTCCGCCCGATTGACCGCCCGATCTTTCCGCAAGGCGGGATTGCGGTGCTGCGTGGCAATCTCGCGCCGGGCGGCGCGATCATCAAGCAGTCGGCGGCAAGCGCCAGCCTGATGGAGCACGAAGGGCGGGCTGTCGTCTTCGAGGACGCGGAGGATCTGGCTCGCCGTATCGACGATCCGGAACTGGACGTGGAAGCGCACGACGTTCTCGTGCTCAAGCGGATCGGTCCGGTCGGTGCACCCGGGATGCCGGAAGCGGGCTACATTCCGATTCCGCGCAAGCTCGGCCGCCTCGGTGTGAAGGACATGGTGCGCATTTCGGATGGCCGCATGAGCGGCACGGCGTCCGGCACGGTGGTCCTGCACGTCACGCCCGAAGCGGCTATCGGCGGTCCGCTCGCGATCGTACAAACTGGCGACCGGATTCGCCTGAGCGTGGCCGAGCGGTCTATCGAACTTGCCCTCAGTGACGAGGAAATTGCAGCTCGTCTCGCCGCGTTGCCGGCGCGCCAGGTCGATCCCGAAGAGCGTGGTTACCGCAAGCTCTTCCTGACGACGATCACTCAGGCCGACCAGGGCTGCGACTTTGACTTTCTGCAAGCTAGCCGGATGACCGCGACCGTTCCCGGCAACGGAAACAAGGGTTAAGGTCATATTTTCGTATAGGCTCGCGGCTTAGATCATTTTGCGGACCCTTTTATGAGCAACGCTGCCACGCCCAAACGCTCCGATGCACCCGCAGCGAAGACGGTCGAACGCGACCGCAATATCGACGAGACGCTGCGCAGCGTCTCGGACGAGCTCGAGGAACAGATCGTCCTGGGCGTTCTGCATCCGCGCGAACGGCTCGTGGAAGACGATCTGTGCGAGCGCTTCAACCTGAAACGCCACGTTGCGCGTCAGGTGCTGGTGGAGGTGGAGCGGCGCGGCCTGGTGGAGCGCCGCAAGAACGTGGGCGCGCTGGTCAAGTCGTTTACACCGCGCGAGGTCACTGAACTGTATGCGCTACGCGAACTGCTGGAAGCAGACGCGGCGAGGCGCATTGTTTTCCCGGTCAGTAGCGAGGTGCTCGATGCGTTAACGGCAATTCAGGCAGAGCACGACGAAGCAGCCATCGCAGGCGATCTGCGGCGCGTGTTTCGCGCGAACATGGCCTTTCACCATGCGTTCTTTGCATTGTCGGAAAGCCAGGTTTTAACCGAGGCGATTCGCGAGTATGAACGCCGCACGCATGCCATCCGTTCGGTGTCTATCGTGTTTCCTCAGTATCTGGAGAAGGCGCGCGCCGAGCACCACCAGATGATCGAGGCGCTGCGAACCGGCGACCGGGAATCGTTGATCAAGTTATGCCGGGAGCACCTGGTGCCATCGCGCGATGCGTATCTTGAAGCGCACCATCGCCGCTCGGCCGGCTACGCCGTGCAGAAAGGCGAAACCGATTAACCGTATTTACCTGAATCACAGAGAGGGTATCAATGACTCGAGTACTGATTACCGGCGCGGCCGGTCACATTGGACGTGTGCTGCGCGCCGGTTTCCAGGGCCACTATGCACTGCGCCTCGCCGATATCGCGCCGCAGGCACAGGCGCAGGCAGGCGAGGAAATCGTGACCGCGGACATCACGCGGCTCGAGGATCTGCTGCCGGCTATGGAGGGTGTCGACGTCGTGGTGCATCTCGCCGGCGTTCCTGACGAGGACCGCTGGGAGCGCATTCGCGATATGAACATCGAGGGTTGCTACAACGTGTTCGAAGCGGCGCGGCAAGCGGGCGTCAAGCGCGTGGTGTTCGCGAGTTCAAACCATGCGGTGGGTTTTCATCGTCGCGACCGGATGATCGACAACGCCGTCCAGCCGCGCCCTGATAGCCGCTACGGCATGTCGAAGGTGTTCGGCGAGGCGCTTGGCCGGATGTACGCCGACAAGCATGGCATGTCGGTTGCATGCATCCGGATCGGCTCGTTCCGCCCGGACGACCGGCCGACCGCACCGCGCCACCTCTTCACATGGATCAGCCATCGCGACATGGTGCAGGTGGCGCGCCGCTGTATCGACTATCCGGACCTCCACTTCGCGGTCGTGTATGGCGTGTCCAATAACGCGCGCAATCGCTGGGATAACGCCAACGTGCGCTATCTCGGGTTCGTGCCGGAAGATGACGCCGAACTTTACGCGGCTGAGATCGCGGCAACGGGAAAGGCGGAAGATGCGCGTGAAGCGCTGTTTCATGGCGGCTTCGGCTGTCTTGTCGAATTCGACGGTGATCCGCTCCGGATCGATTGAGTGCGGCGGCCATGAGCTTTGGCGTGATGGGCGGCGACCTGCAGCCGCAAGGGCATCTGCAATCGCTCGTGCGCATGCTCGGCTACGGCCAGCAGCCGCAGGCCGCGTGCGACACGCTGGAAGGTGAATCGCGACTTCACGGTCGGTGTCTAGACGACGCTTGATGAGGACACGGTGCGCGCTCGAGGGCCTCGGCCATACGATCAAGTCGCTCGAGGATCCGTATATCGACGTCGGCTCGGGGCAGTACATCTGGAAGCTCGACCGTAACAACGACGAGCGCGATCATGTTGCGGCGAGCGACACCCGGCGCGACGGACTGGCCGCCGGGTTCTGATCCGGGTAGCCGTACCGCGCAATACGCCTGAGCCTCGCAGGTGGCGCCCCGCCGCTTGCGAGGCTCGGCCTGAACGATGCGAGAGCCTCGTAGTCTGGGGCGTTGAACACCAGGCGGTGCATCAAGACGGCGCCGTTAGGACAGGAACGAATCCGACATGAAAGCCGCTGATCAGATCGGGCCGGGCTCGCACTAGTGGTTCAGACAGAAGCACGCGCTCGCAGCTTCGGCAGGCGACAGACCAGTGTGGAAGTAAGCCTCCAATCGCTGGACGATCGCAACTTCAGGTTCCCAAGGCTCGCGAATGAAGCCCTCGCCGACGGCTTTTTCGTACACGGCGTCTGCCCATGCGCACAGGTCGAGTTCGAGCGAAAAAGGCAGTACTATCTGATTGGACTGGATGAACATGACAACCTCCACAACATCGAAAATGTGCGTGGGCAAATCACGCAGGTGCGGATAACGGCAGCGGATAGTTAAGGCGTTTCCTCGTTTCAACGATTTGGATGCGCTGTGGTCTTAATCGTCGCGACAAGCACTGTCGCCACGACGGCAAGAAAGCCGGACATATAGATAAGCACGATGGTCATCATCGTCTGCTCCTCCCTTCGGATATGCCGCAATTGCGGCGGCCACCACCGGCTGACAGCACGGGCCACGATTGCGCAGAAGGTCCACGGTCCAAGCCGCGAGACACACGGTGAGCATCAATCGTCAAGAAACCGGATTTAGGTTCGCGTATTGATCGAGCGAACTGGTGATGAACAGGACTGACCATGTCAGGCGCATCGCGCTTGCACATTGGCCTTGAAAACAATGTACAGGTCCGAGGCTCACGAATCCATTCTACGAACGATTCGAACGCCAGTGCATGTAGATAGGAATCTCATACTTGCGTATAACTCGCGCAATTGCCGGAGGCGGCGAAATGTATCGCGGCCCGGCATGACGGCAGTCTTCTGACGAACTGGCAACGCGCTATGGTCAATCCAGCGCGAGATTGAGCAGCCGCTCGACAGTGGTGGCATCAACGGGCTTCTCGAGGAAAGGGGGGGCACCCCTGGCCTGGATCTTGGCCTCAAGGGCAGCAGTCGGGAATGCCGTGGTGAAAATGATCGGAATTGCGTAACCGCGGGCCAGCAGGCGGTCGTGCATTTCGATTCCGGATAAGCCCGGCATCCGTATGTCCGAAATCACGCATGACGTTTCGTCGATCGACCCTGACTCCAGAAATGCTTCCGCCGATGCAAACACTCGCGCCTGCCACCCTAGCGAACGAACCAGACTTGCGGTCGCCACCCGGGCACCCTCATCGTCATCGACGATGGAAATGATATGAGAAGACACAAGCGACGGGCCTCGGCACACTAGAAGCGGAGCGTGCCACGGGGATCGTGTGACACGCGACTCAAATCAATCGTAGCTCGCAAACCGCAGCACGGAAATGATACGAATGTATAGACCGTTCGAGAGCGTAGCGTCGATCCGGATGCGTCTCGATCATGCTCGCCAACATTAGCGGTGGTTGCCCGGTATTCCGCACCGGCTTGCCATTCACCACGCGCCGCTGCCAATCCAAGGCAGGCTAAGCCGGAACCTGGCCCCGCGCCCGGCATTGTTGGACGCCGACACCTTTCCTCCGTGGGCTTCGATGATCGAACGGCAGATCGACAATCCCATGCCCATTCCGTCGGCCTTCGTGGTGAAGAAAGCGTCGAACAGCCGATTTGCGTTTTCCGGATCGATGCCCGGACCGGAGTCCTGTACAGCGACGACCACGTGCCCATCGTCATCCCGATGGGACTCGATAAGTAGTTCACGTGGGTCGTCGCCGATGTCGGCCATGGCCTGGATCCCGTTGATGACCAGGTTAATCAGCACTTGCTGAAGCTGGACCCGATCGCCGAGCAGCGGAGGCAAGTCGGAGGCAAGCTTGAGGCGCAACGAAACCCGATGATTCAAGAGTTCGCGCTGAACCAGCGATACAACGTCATTGATCACATCGTTGAGTTCGAGCTGTGTCTTCCGCGGGGCAGCCTTCCTGGTGAGCGTGCGGATACGCCGGACAATTTCGCTCGCGCGCCTACCTTCGCCGATCATATGCTGCACACAGGCCCGCACCTCTTCCGGCTGCGGATTGCTGTGGCCGAGCCATCGCAGGCAGGCTTCGCCACTGGTCACGATCGCACCGAGCGGTTGGCCTACTTCGTGGGCGATGGATGCACTCAGTTCCCCAAGCGTTGTTACGCGAGTTGCATGAGCCAGTTCCACCTGCAACGCTTGCAACTGCTCATCTGCTCGTTCGGCGGCGCTCCGTCGCGCCGCGAGTTCCGCCTCGGCCTCCTTCTGTCCGGTCAGGTCGAGCACGAACGCTACGCCGTTTTCCTCCGAGCCCTCCATAAGCGCGCCGCCGACCAGCACCGGGATGCGACTGCCGTCCTTGCGGATATATTCCTTCTCATAGGGCTGGGAACTCCCGCGCTGCCGTAATTCTTCAACCGCCCGCGCGTCGGCGGCGCGATATTCCGGAGGCGTCATGGTGGCCCATTGGACCTGGCCGGACAGCAGATCTTGTCGCGAATAGCCGACGATCCGAAGAAACGCATCGTTCGCGTCGGTGGCGATACCGGCCACGTTCCAGAAGAACACTCCGATGATGTTCGACTCGACCAGCCGTCGGATGCGTGCTTCGCGCACCCGTAACTCCTCCTCGGCCAGCTTGCGCTCGCTGTTCTCCCGCTGCAGATCGGCATAGAGCAACGCGTTCTCCAGCGAGATCGCAGCCTGGGAGGCCAGCAGTTCCAGCACGGTCACGCGTTCGGGCGTGAAAGCATGCGTGGCCAGGTTGTTCTCCAGATACAGCAGGCCGATCAACGCAGAGCGCCGCATGATCGGCAGGCACAACACCGACTTCGGCCGCCGGCGGGCGAAGTAGTCGTCTGCCGCAAAAGGATTCGATTGCATCGCATCCGTCAGCAATACCCGCTCCTGGCAGCGGCGCACGTAGTTCGTGATGGACGCGGGCAGCGCCGATTCGCGTATGGACGATTCCGGCAACGCTCGTGCGGTCGGCGCGTGGCCCAGATGGCGCCGTACCTGGATCGTCTGCTGCTCGACGCTCGCTTCGGCCGCGAGGACCAGGCTGTCGTTGCGTGCGAGCAGCAAATGGCAGGTCTGCGCCCCGGCATTTTCAAGCAGGATGTGCATCAGCGTATCGACGAGATCCTCGAGCACGATCTGCCCAGAGATGGCTTGCGACGCTTTCGTGACCGACAGCAGATCCAGTTGTGCAACGTTGCCGAACGCAGTCGCGGCCGAAGCCGGAGCTTCGCGCAGTTGCGGCGCGCGCGCGTCGATCTGCCTGACCTTGCCGTCGGCGCCCCAGCGCGCAAAGCAGTCACGCGCCTTTCGTATATATGTGTCGGCAATTGTTTCGAATCCACGCGTGCGGTAGAACGCCGAGGCGCGCTCATAAGCGATTGCCTCGTTCTGGACGAAGTCATGCTCGCGTGCCGATCGAATGGCCTGTTCGTACAGCCGCATGGCGTCGGAGTCGTGCCCCTCGAGTCGGGCAATCTCCGCGGCTATCAGCGCGCTGCGGTCCGCGAAATTCTCGGGGCAATTGTTCGCCCACGTCTCAAGCTGCCTATGGTGAACGGACAACGCCTCCAGATGCCTCGCTCGTTCGTCAGCCGATACCGAATCGCAGTGCGCTGCGCGCGCCAGCGCGTCATAGTAATGATATTCCGCCACCTCGAAGCAGAATGGCGTCGTCCACAGCAACAACTCAGCATTCGATGCGGCCGCAATGGCGCAAGGGTAGTCACCTGCGTGGAAACGCGCTTGCAACTTGCGAATCCAATACCAGCAAGTGACGAGTGCCAGCCCAGGATCTGCGCCCAAATGCTGCTCGAACTGCTCTTCATCGAATGCAGCATCGTTGAAGGAGCCAAAATCGGGAGTCACGCCGCGGAGTACTTTCATCAGCCTGAGTTGCGTAGTCATGACGTCGGCGACGAATTCGAACCGCATTTTGTGTGCGAGCTCGAAGCCGCTTTCGGCTTCTCGCTGCACGTCGCCGAGCGGATCTCCGGCACCTAGAAGATTGGTGATCAGGTTGTTGCTGCAATAGCCCGAAAACGTCAGGTCGCCGGTTTGGTTGGCCGTGTCAAAGGCGAGCCGCAGTAGGGCCCGACCTGAACGTATAGGCCTCGTCCAGGGAATGATGAAGGCGCCAAAGCACGCGTAGACGCGGGCTTTGAAGCGATCCATCCCGTGCTTCTCGACAAGTTCGACGCCAAGCTTGCCGAACCGGAACCCGGCCTCGTAATCGCCGAATTGCGGCCCGAGGGTCATGCCGAGCATGACATAAGCGAATCCCGACCCGTCGCTGTTTCCATGTTCGAGGCTCAGATTCGCCATGCGGCCGGCGGTCAGACAATACAGGTTCATGTCGGTGGCATGGGCCGGCGGCTGGACGGCAGTTAGCACGTCCAGCGTGGCGCGGCAGACGGGATCGGTCATCAAAGGCAAATCGAGAAGCTGCTCGATAGCGCGGTTACCCATCCGTTGCCACAATCGCTCGTACTCCTGTTGCACCTCCTCCTTGCGCGGGTGCGCCGACCACGTGACGCCGACGGCACGGAGATATTCGAGGCTCACTTCAACCGCACGGTCGGCCTGTCCCGCGTTCATATAAAGCGACATGCGCAGACATGCGACGGCGGCCTTGTCGATGAGGTTCGCGGCACCGTGTGAAAGCATCGACAGTCGTTGTTCCGCCGTCGTCAGGTAGCCGTTCAGGAATTCGCATTCGGCACGCTGAAAGTCGAGCGAGAAGGTGAGCGCATCGTGCCGGTTCGTACCATCCTCTGCCGCCAGTGCGTGGCCGGCAGTGAAGTAGGCCAGTGCCGATGCGTAAGCCGTCGCTGCCTTGGCACGCATGCCAGCGGTGAGATTAAGTTTAGCTACGCGCTCGCGCTCCTCCCGTGCCGTGATCAGTGCGGCGCCCCGGTTGAACTGGTTCGCCACATCGAACAGATGCTCGGCGAGCTCGTTGGCCGTCATGCTCGAGAGGAGCACGCGGCCGATGCGCAGGTGTACTTCACTGCGGCGTTCTTCGGGAGTCAGCGAATATGCCGCTTGCTGGATCCGGTCGTGCAGGAATTTAGCGCTGCCGTGGGTGCGTAAGATCAAATTTTCGCGCACCGCAGGCGCAAGGTGTTGCTCAACCTCGGCGTGGCCGCTGACCAGCGCGAGCATCCGCAGGTCGAACTTGTTGCCGAGGCAGGCGGCTAATTGCAGCGCTTGCTGTGCCGGGATCGGCAGTTGCCGTAACTTGCCCAACATCAGATCGACGACGTTGTCGGCAAAGTCTTTCGCTTTGATCTGTTCAAGGTCCCAGCGCCATGCCTGGATCTGTGCATCACGCCGTAGCAACCCCTCCTTGTGTAGCGCATCCAGGAACTGAATGAAGAAGAACGGGTTGCTCTCGGTGCGCTCGCAAATGAGCTGTGTGAGCGGCTCGCAGGACGCGGGTGGCGCATGTAGCGTGTCGGCCACCAGCTGGTTCAGATGCGCGGCGGACAACGGCGCGAGCCGGATGTCGACCAGGGGCGTGCCACTGTGATGAATCGCACCGAGGCTCTTCATAAGCGGATGGGTCCCATTCACTTCGTTGTCGCGATAGGCGCCGATCAGCAGCAGATAACGGGTATCCGGGTGGGTGAGCAAGTGCTCGACGAGCGCCAGGCTGGCTGCGTCGATCCACTGCAGGTCGTCCAGGAAGAGGACTAGCGGGTGTGCCTTGCTCGTGAACACTGTCACGAATTGCCGGAAGACCAGGCGGAACCGGTTTTGAGCCTCCGTCGGCGGCAGCGCCGGTACCGGAGCTTGCGCGCCGATGATCAACTCGACTTTGGGCAGCACATCGAGAATGAGCTGGCCATTGACCCCGAGCGCAGCCTGCAGTTGTTGCCGCCAGCCAGCGAGGCGTGCAGCACTTTCGGCCAGCAGTTGCTGCACCAACTCGCCAAACGCTTGCGTCAGTGTGGCGTAGGGGATGTCTCGCTGGTACTGATCGAACTTCCCTGAAATGAAGGAGCCGCGTTTCGCGACAATCGGCTTGCGCAAGGCGTCGACCAGCGCCGACTTGCCGATGCCCGAGTACCCGGATACGGTCGCAAGCGCCGCCCGGCCGGTGGACGCCATGAGTTCGAATACACCGAGGAGCGTATTTGATTCCTGATCGCGCCCGTACAGTCTGTGTGGAATCTGGAAGCGATCCGATAGATCATCCGTGCCGAGCCGGAACGGCTCGATCCGGCCGGAGGCGCGCCATTGCGTCCGACACCGCTCAAGATCGGATTGCACTCCACGCATGCTTTGATAACGATCCTCCGGTAGTTTGGCGAGCAGTTTCATCACGATGTCCGACACCGGTTCCGGTACCGCGGGCGCGATGTCGCACGGTGGCGGTGGCATGCGGGCGATATGGCAATGCGTCCATTCCAGCGGATCGCTCGCCTGGAACGGCAGTTGACCGGTGAGCATGCGATAGAGCAGCACACCCATCGAATAGCAATCGGTCCGGTAATCCACTGGACGATTCATACGGCCGGTCTGCTCGGGGGACATGTACGCCCACTCGCCCACGGATACGCCAACGTCCTCTGGCGAGACGGTGTGTTCCTGGGTCGTCGCGAGGCTGAAATCCACCAGCAGAATATCGCCCGTTTCTGGCGCGACCAGAATATTGGCCGGCCGCAGATCTCGATGGATGACGTGGGCGGCATTGATGCCGGACAATGCATCGGCCAGATGATGCGCGATGGTCAGGAAGCGAGGCAGGTCCGGGCGTGGGCCGTGGCATAAAACGGTCTCGAGCGATTCGCCTGAGAAGTCTTCCAGAACCGACGCCAGGCGTCCGCGGTCATCGATCAGGCTAAGCGGTTTGGCAATGCCCGCGGCTTTCAACGTTTGAAGGAGCTGGTATTCGCGCTTGAAACGAGCAGATTGGACTGCGCCGGCGTGCTCGAAAAGGAGCTTCAGCAGCACCGGCATCTCATCCGTCAAGCGGCGGGCACGGTAGAGGGCTGAGCCCGCAGTCATGCAGACCCGCTTATTGATCTGACAATTCGCGATAATCATTGCCCCCCCTTGTCCGCCGGCGAGCTGGGCCGACACCTGCACGTTGCATTCCACTGCTAATGGGGCGCAGGCCCGCATGCGTGTTGGCCCAGCCAAAGTGATCAGGTCGCGACTCGCAACGATTTACAATTAGTTTACTCGGTCGCCAATCAGGTGCAGGAGCATTGGCAAGTTGATGAGCGCAAGACAAGACGCCATTAGGGGGACAGCCAACTGGAAAGCGACCGATGGATTCTGAGTGAGTTCGCTGAATTCGTGCCTGGTAAGGAATCCGTGCTGCGAGCTGTCAGGGATCCAGTGACGCGCTCGATAGTGGGGGCGTAAGATAGGTGCATGCCAGCGGAATGCGACCGCATTGGGCTTCGCGAGGTGTCCAGATGACTAGTAGACCGACCCGCCAAATGACGGATGAACCCGAAGCAACTGACGGTTCCGTCATCTACGTTGTCGATGACGACGAGGGAATCCGGCGAGCCCTTGACTTGCTTCTGCGCTCCGTAGGCTTGCGCGTCGAAACGTTCGAGTCCCCGGACGAATTTCTCCGGTTTCCTCACTCCGCGGGACCAAGCTGCCTCATCCTGGACGTGCGGCTCCGCGGGAAAAGCGGCATGGCTTTTCATCAGGAAATCGTTAATACCGGCATGCATATTCCCGTCGTATTCATGACCGGTCATGGAGACATCGAGATGGGGGTGAAGGCAATGAAGGCCGGCGCGCTCGATTTCCTGGCGAAGCCGTTCAAAGACCAGGATATGCTCGACGCAGTTGCTCAGGCCTTGGCGCAAGACAGCGAGCGGCTCGCGGCGGAAGCCGCGTTAGCTGACCTGCGCACTTCGTACCAGTCTCTTTCGCCGCGCGAGAAAGAGGTGATGGGCTTTGTCCTGTCCGGTCTCCTGAACAAGCAGATCGCCTCTGAGATGAACCTGAGCGAGATCACGGTCAAGGTCCACCGGGGACAGATGATGCGAAAAATGAATGCGCGCTCAATGCCGGACCTTGTCCGCAAGGCCGAATCGCTTGGTATCAAGCCTTGTCTGCCCGACGGCCGTCATCGCTGAGCGCCATCGTACGCGCGCGCTTCCGCAAACCGTTCGCGCGGGTTACGGTGCAGTGTCGACAAGGCATCGAGCCCGACGCCATTGATCGCTGGTCGTTGCAATACCATGAGCCACCTCACAAGCCAAGCTCCGATCTTCCGTAAGCGCCGGCGCCAGCGAAGCCGTGCTGCCTGCAGCATTGAGCAAAGGTCCGATCTCAGGCGCTGAGCGGTCATCAAGACTGTGTCGGCGTTCATTTCCAGATGGCCGCTCTGGTTGCTTGCGTTTGCCGCTCAACGGGAGATTCTCCTCACAGGGCAAGCTCAGTGAAGTCTCCTTGCCGTGCTTATACGTCCGTATAAGCGGGTTACCCCAATGCGGCATCGGCATATCCAACCGTAGAGTAGACTCGCCCTCCGGCTAGACCTACCCTTCTCTCATCGCGACACGCTTTCTGTTATTGCAGCGCAAGGCTCGCGGTTCGGCACGACGACCACATGGCACTTTCGGATGGCCGCCCGACCGGTTCCCTTCTTAATGTCTCCAAGGAAACACCGTGTCACATGTTCTACGTAGCTGGATCCATATCGGAAGCAACGCCTATAACGAGTACACGTTCGTGCCGTGGCTTGGCAGGACCATTTATCGCCGTACAGTCGACTTCTCCATCATATGCATGCAGTAGCCGCAAGTCGGGAGTTGTTCGACCTCTAAGGTTGTTCGCGGCTGCTTCATTATTTGATAAGGATGGCAAACGATCGTGAACGTTGAATCCAATACCAATTCTGACCTCCTGTCAGAAAATGAATCTTGTCATGAACCTGCTTTCCCTGCATTGTCCTCGTCCCACCATCCATCATCGCGTCGACCGGACCGACTCACTTCGACGCCCGAGGTTCGAGACCCGTGGGCGACGACGCCGCTCGCAGGCATCGATCGTTTTTTTTCTCCGCCAGACCCGATGTGGAATCCTCCGGACCTGTCCGGTCGGTCCCGCCAGGATGGCAAACCGCTCAATTCGCGTGAGTCGGACAGGGATGACGTGCGCACCTATACGGTGACGGTAGTGGAGGAACTGCCCAACTCACTCTTCGCGTTGCGCTGGCATGATCCGACGCTTTGCAACTACGAGGAGCAAGTCTGGACACCATGCCGCGCTCCCGCGGCGGGGCGTTGCGCCCTGTCTGGCGTGCACATCAGCAAGGGCGACCCGGTCTACCGTCCCCGAATCCGCGGACGGTTCATCCCACTTAACCGCGATGCGGTGATTCTGGCCAGCGAGCTGATCAAGGCCAGCACACGCGCCTGAGACGCGGTGGCGTTAACATATGTTCAATCAAGCTCACCAGTCAAGCATCGTTAGGGCACTGGCACCTCTCAAGGTGCGTTCCACCGTTTGGCCACAAGCGGTTCTACGTGAAACCAGGGCGCGTATCGAGGATCGCGTGCAATTCGCGCGATTCGCGATCGCTATCGTCAACGATGACGGAGAGCAGCAGCCCCGTCGTTCACCGGATCACCGGAGCGAAAGCGCTGCCGGTATTCGGCGGGACTGATCTGAAGCCGACGGCTGAAAGTACGCCGAAGTGTATCCGCGCTCTCGAAGCCGCAACGCTTCGCGATTTCGCCGATCGGGTGGCGGGTGCTCTCGAGGTAGCGGCGCGCGGCGTCGATGCGCGCGTCGTTCAGGAATGCGATCAGACTGACGCCGCATTCCTTGGTGAAGATGCGGGACAGATTGCGCGGACTCATTTTGAGCCGGCGCGCAAGCGACGTGGTCGTATGGTTCAGATGCAGATTGTCGAGCAGGTACTGCTGAATTGACTGGATCTGGGAATCGCTGGCGGCCTGGGTTTCCAGCAGCGGGCTGAACTGCGATTGGCCGCCCGCGCGGCGCACGTACACGACCAGATACTTCGCGACGTCGAGCGCCATTTTCTTGCCGAAGTCCTCTTCGATCATGACCAGCGCGAGATCGATGCCGGCGGTCACGCCTGCGGTCGTGTAGAGGCCGCTGTCTTTTACATAGATCTGGTCGGGTTCGACCTTCACCTTCGGAAACATCGACGAAAGTCGCGTGGCGTCCATCCAGTGTGTCGTGACCGTGCGGTTATCGATCATGCCGGCGGCGCCGAAGGCAAAAACGCCGTTGCAGATAGCGGCGATCCGCCTGGTACTCTTGTGCTGCTTCACGAGCCATTCGCTTAGCGTCGAGTCTTCGAGTACTTCGAATACGCCGAGGCCGCCGGGCACGATCACCGTGTCGAAATGCGGACACGGATCGAAGATGGTCCGGTCCGGCATCACCGTCAGCCCGCTGGACGACAGCACGCTGCCCCGCGTCGTGCCGACCGTCAGCATTTCATATTCGCACGCGCCCTGACTGAGAATGCGGACTTCCGCAAAGGCGTCCTTGGGGCCCGCGATATCGAGCAGCTGGAATCCTGGGAACAGGACCATTCCGACGGTGATCTTGCGCATAGGTGTCAGTCAAAATGGAGCCGAGGCGGGCGCGGCGCATGCCGCATGCGTTGGCCTAGCGGCTTGTCCCGAGTTCGTCGAAGCGCCGGGTCCGGTAAAGCACCATCGATACGATCCAGCTCGCGGCGAAGACACCGATGATGACGTAGCCCAACGTACCGAAGTTGTCGTTCAACGTACCGATAGCATCCCACAGCTTGCCTTCGAGCTTCAAGTGGTCAGAAATCAGGCCCAACGCCTCGATCGTGCCGACCAGCAGCGCAACCGCGACCGACACCAGCGTGATCGTCATGTTGTAGTAGATCTTGCGAATCGGCTTCAGATACGCCCAGCCGTAGGCGCCGAGCATCAGGTGGCCGTCGAGCGTATCGACGAGCGACATCCCCGCGCTGAAGAGTGCCGGGAACACCATCACCGCCCATGGCGAAATGCCGTGCGAAGCCTGCGACGCGGACATGCCGAGCAGGCTCACCTCGGTCGCGGTGTCGAAACCGAGTCCGAACAGAAAGCCAAGTGGGAACATGTGCCAGCTGCGCGCGACGAGCCGAAACATTGGACGAAAGATCCGCGCGAGGAAGCCGCGATCGGCTAGCAACATGTCGAAGTCGTCGTCGACGTAGGCGCCGCCTGCGCGTATGTGACGCCATGCCTGGAAGATCGATTTCAGAATCAGCAGGTTCAGGAACGCGATCGCGAACAGGAAGAGGGTCGATACCGACGTGCTGATCAGTCCACCCAATTCCTTGTATTGGGCAAAGCGCGTGTTCAACACGCTTGCGACTGCTGCGACCGCGAGCGAGGCGATGACGATGATCGTCGAGTGACCGAGCGAGAAGAAAAAGCCCACGGCGACAGGACGTTTCTTATCCTGCATCAGCTTGCGGGTCACATTATCGATCGCGGCAATGTGATCGGCATCGACCGCGTGGCGCAAGCCCAGTCCATAGGCGATCAGCGCGGTGCCGAGCAGGACCGGATGGTCCCAGAACGACACGAACGCCCAGATCCACGCGGCGGCATTAGTCACCAACAGCAGGCCGTAGATGCCGAAGAGCTTGCGCTGGACCTGCGGATCGGATCCGGTGAGTACGTTGGACAGTTGCTTGAGCATGATAGATATCCTGATGAAACTGCGTTACGCGATATGGCGAGCATTCTCGTGCCCTTGCCTCTACGCCGGAAGCAAGGGCGCGGCTCAGTTGCTGGACGGACGCAATGCGCGCAGATTCAGCGACGCCATGTCTGTGGCCGACAGCACCCCGGCCTGCGTCACGGTCTTTTCGAGGGCGAGCAGAAAGCGCTCGTAGTAATCCCACGGCGGCTGCCCCGCGCAGTATCCGTCTTCCCATTCGGCGATCGACGCTATGAGATTCTGACGGAAGTCGTCCCACTCGAAGTGCCCCGCCTTCGATAACGAAAGCGCGAGCCCGAATACCTGCCGTTCCCATGGCTTGTCGAACAGCAGTTTGCCCTGCATGCGCGGCGGAGAGTCCGGATGTCCAAGCATGCTGGCGGCGGCATATTCCTCGAAACGGGTAAACATGATCAGACCGCCAGCCGCGGCGATGCAGAAGGCGAGGGCACCAGCGCCACACCCATCATCGCTTCGGGCGTGACGAGCGTGGCCAGTTCCGCTTCGCTCATGCCTTCGGTGCCGGCGGGCCGCTCCGGAATGACGAACCAGCGGATTTGCGCGCTGCTGTCCCAGACCTTGACTTCCGTATCGTCCGAAACCGGCACGCCAAACTCCTTCAGCACGGCGCGCGGTTCGCGCACGCCGCGCGCGCGGAACACGGGGTCCTTATACCAGTAGGGCGGCAGACCCAGCACGGGCCACGGATAGCAGGAGCAAAGCGTGCAGATGATGAGGTTGTGAACGCCGTCGCCGTTGGCGACGGCGGCCATGTGCTCGCCTTCAGCGCCTTCCATCCCGGCCGGGAAGTCCATTTCCGCGATCGCCTTCGGTGTGTCTTCGACAAGGCGCTCCTTGAACGCCGGATCGATCCACGCGCGCGCCACGATTTTCGCGCCGTTGAACGGTCCGGCCATCGTTTCGAAATGACTGAGCACGGTATCGACCGAGTCGCTGCCCAGCACCCCTTTCTCGATCAGAAGCGCTTCGAGCGCCCGTACCTTGGCTGCGCTCGCGGCCTCGCGGTCGTCGTCGTATTTGAAAAGTTCGGTCATGTTGGTTACGTAGCAGATGGTAGGTGGAGATTCAGTTCGATTCGTCGAGATACGCTTCGTATAGATCGGCGTAGATCGTCGTGTTCGGTTCGCTCTTGTCCTTGCCCCAGATGTCCTCGGCTTTGAATGCAATGCGATAGACGGGCATCGGCTCGCCGATGCCGTCGGGTCCGGTCGAAACGAAGTAGGAGTAGGCACCCGGATAGACGAGGTCGATCACGCCGCGCTTGTTACGCAGGTAGCCCGGCAAACGCGTGTGATCGACGGCAGCCGGATCGGCTATGCACACTGCGGCGCCCGGTTCGAAACGCGGTGCCTGCTTCAGTGCGTTCAGTCCCGAATCGCCTTTTGCAAGGTAGTCGTTGATCTGCGAGGCGATTGCCGGATTCGGCTGCTCAGGCAGCGGCGCATCCGGATGGGCGCGGTAATGCGCGGTCTTCTGCGCGAGTTCGTCGGCCGATACATAACCTTGATCGATGAAGAATTGCGAAATCCCCATCAGCCACTTTTCGTAGTACCGGTATTTGAAGTATTCGAATGGCTGCATGCCTTCGGCGCCGGTGCGCAGGGATGCCCAGGTCCACGTATTCCTGAACGTAGTAGGCAGCGTCGCCACCGGGTACTTTGGCAGCGCGTCCGACAGATGCGTGCTTTCCGCCATCATCACCGTATGGATGCCGAAAATGCGCTTCTCCCACGGCTCGACGAAAACCTGTGTCTCGACATTGACGGGGCCGAGGTTTTCGAGCCCCCCAAGGCTGTGCTGTAGTTTCATGGTGTGCGGTTCCTGGAGGGTGAGGTCAGTTGAGTTGAGGCTGGGGCTTGTGGCTCAGTGCCTCGCCGACCGTTTCGGAGACGATGCCGAATACCGCGCCTGTGACGAGCGCGGCGGCAGCCACCAACGCGGGGTTCTGAATGCCAACGGTGGTAATCGCCTTGCCGGTGGCGACGGTGGTGCCGACCGTCGAAGCGAAGCCCCACACGACGGCCGGCAGCACATTGAGCAGCTTCAGTTTCGACATCTGCACCATCGCCGCACTCCCGGCACCGACGCAAATCGCTGCGACGAGAGGCGTCGGGCCGGCATTGGCGATCGCCAGCAGCGCGAGCGACGCGATGACGAGGCCGGTGAGATTCGATGCGACGCTCTGCACGAAGCCGCGCGGACCGCCGCCGACCACGAAGAACGAAGCCCACGCGATAAAGGTGACCCAAACTGGGACTGGAAACACCGTTGCCGTGACGTAGGTGTCGACGACGGCGAGCACGCCGATACTCACGGTAAGCGCATCAGTCTTCTTCATTGCAGAATCCTCGAGGTAGGTTGGGCTAGTGGATACAGCTGAGAAACGATTCGTGCAGTTGCGAAAAATTCAGATCGCGGCCTATGAACACGACCTTGTTCTCGCGCGGCTCGTCCTTGCGCCATGCGCGTCCGGGTTGGGCTTCCAGCAACATATGCACGCTATGGAAATGGAACTGCCGCGCTTCGGCGTGGAAGTTGAGAACCCCTTTCATCCGCATCAGTTGCTGGCCTTGCTGCTGCACGAGTTCGTTGATCCAACGGCTAAAGCGCGTCGCATCGAGGTCGCCCTTTTCGACCAGCGCGCAAGATTGAATCGACGTGTCGTGTTCGTGGTCGTGAGCGCCTTCGTCGAGCAGATCGGGCTCGATCGCAAGCAGCGTGGGGAGCGAGAAGCGGCGCATACCCAGCAGCGCGTCCGCGCGGATCTGCGAGCGGGTCGAGGTGATGATGGCGGCGGTTGGATTCAATGAACGGATCGTTCGCTCGACGGCGATAAGCTCGTCTTCCGTGATCAGGTCGAGCTTGTTGATCAGAATGACGTCGGCGAAGGCCACCTGTTCGCGCGCAATGTCGTCATCGAGTTGGCGGCGCAGATGCAGTGCGTCGACCACGGTGACGACCGATTCGAGATCCACGGCTTCGCGCAGGTCGGGATCGGCGAGGAACGTTTGCAGGACCGGTGCCGGATCGGCGAGTCCGGATGTCTCGACGATCAGTCGCTGCATGGGCGCCGCACCGGTCTGCGGGCGCGTCAGCAGCGCTTTGACACTGTCGACGAGGTCCGCGCGCACCGTGCAGCACACGCAGCCGTTATTGATTTCGACGAGCGCCTGTTGTTCGGCGACGATCAGTTGTCCGTCGATGCCGACTTCGCCGAATTCGTTGACGACCACGCCGATCGATCCCGGCGCGCTTTGCTGCAGCAACTGATTGACGAGGGTGGTCTTACCCGCGCCGAGAAACCCGGAGATGACGGTGACGGGAAGCTTGCGCGGTGTGGGTGTGCGATTCATGAGAGAGTCCGTTGCTGATCGAGACTGACTCAATAGAGCGAGTACCGGACCTGTCGCCGCCATCCGTCTGTGCCGGAAATCAGCTTGTCTTGAATGCACTGAAAATGTGGCGGTTTTTGTCCGAGACGGACAATGAGGACAAAATGGCGCGATGACGTGGCATGAATCCGATGCCAAGCGCTGGTGCAGGTGTGAGATTCGATGCCCCGCGACGGTGCGCAATGCTCCGTGAATATGCGGCGAGGTGGAGACGACCACCTGGAAAAACTCGATTGAAAGCGCGCACTTCGCAACAACCGACTGTGCCTATGGCTATGCCGCTCCCGTCGGGACCGGGGTGCGGAAATGCTCGGCCAGAAACTCGATGAACGCTCTCGCACGAATGGTCTGATTGCTTCGGCTTGGATAGTAGACGTACAGATCCGCCGACGGCAGCACGAATTCAGGCAGCACCACCTTCAGCCTGCCGCTCTGCAGGTACTTGGCCAGATCCCACTCCGAACGAATCGCAATCCCGTGACCGTCCAACGCCCATCCGAGCACGATATCGCCGTCGTTGCTCGACAGCATCCCGTGCACCTTCACGACTTCGCTCTGTTCGCCGTGCATGAAGCGCCAGATGCCGTAGGCATCGTCGTTCTGCCGATGGATGATGCAGCGGTGATCGCTGAGATCGTGAAGGCTGGACGGTGTGCCATGTCGCTTCAGATAGCCGGGCGAGGCGCACAGCAAACGCCGGTTGGACATCACACGTCGCGCGTTGAGGCGTTTGTCGGGCGGCAAGCCAAACCGGATTGCCAGATCAAAGCCGCTTTCGACCAGATCGATTGGCCTGTCAGTCACTTCAACCTGCACCGTGACATCCGGGTGGCGCTTCGCGAATGCGGAGACGATCGGCGCGATCGCCGTGCGACCGAAGCCGAGTGTAGCGTTCACGCGTAACAGGCCGCGTGGTGTCGAGCGGCCGCTCGACACCACGTCTTCCATTTCGCGGACTTCGGCCAGAATCCGTGTCGCGTGCAGCAGATATGTTTGGCCCTCGCTCGTCAAACTGACGCTGCGCGTAGTCCGGTTGACGAGTCGCACGCCGAGCCGGCTTTCCATCTGCACAAGCCGTCTGGTGGCAGCCGGCGGCGTGAGATCGAGCGCTCGGGCTGCCGCCGAGAGGCTGCCGTGGCGCGCGACCAGCACAAAAAACTCAAGATCAGAAGCGATGTCAGTTTTCACTGAAAGTAAATAAACAAGTGATTTGCAGTGAATTCTAAACGTGCATCTCGCGGATAAGCTATGACTTCCCATCTCCCCGTGCATTGACCCACGTGCGATGTCTCAGAAGGCGCCGGAATGAATTGCCCATCAGGCATACGTTCAGTGCCGACAGCAGGGCGATTTACCTCACCCGCGATGTCGATGCGCGCGGGACGGCATCGGCGCTGCAGTCCGCGCACGATGCGATGCCATTGCCTGCGGAGCGTGCCGACCATCGTTTGTGAGTACCACCAGAATGACAAACAAGACCGCCGCACATAACATTCGCGAAGCCGCACTCGATTACCACGAGTTCCCCACCCCAGGGAAACTGGCAATCACCCCGACCAAGCAGATGATCAACCAGCGCGATCTCGCGCTGGCGTACTCGCCGGGCGTTGCGTTCGCGTGCGAGGAAATCGTCGAGAACCCGATGAACGCCGCGCGATTCACCGCGCGCAGCAACCTCGTCGGCGTCGTCACGAACGGCACCGCGGTGCTCGGCCTCGGCAACATCGGTCCA
>NZ_JARESU010000600.1:0-491 GCF_046027075.1 Paraburkholderia sp. RL18-085-BIA-A
CGCGCTCAGGCTTTCATACGCTCCCCAAAAAGCCAGAAGCGGCACGCTCAACAGAACGAGCACGAGTCCCAACACTGCGGTGCGCCGCGCCGGCGGAACATTCAGCGACGCTGGTTCCAGCGGGTTTGTTGCTGAACCGCTTCGCCACGAGTGACGACGCCTTTCGGTATCTTTCTGCTCTGTCACGGTTGCTCCGATGTGAAACGGCACGTCGACGGTTCGATCCGCTCGAGCGGATCGGACGGAACTCCATCAGATGCTTCAGTCGTGTGGCCGACGACGCGCGCGTTCCGAGTCGGGGACCTGAGCGCGACTTATCGAATTCATTTCCGAACCGCAGAAATTAGGAGCGACGCTGGTCCCGGGCCCTTTTTTATCGGTCCACCGCATGTTTACGGCACGCTCTGGCAAATCTGGAGAGCATACGTGGGTGGATTGCAGGAATTGGCGTGTTGTCCGAGGCTCCGGTGCAAATCGGAGAAGCCAGTAGG
>NZ_JARESU010000601.1:0-491 GCF_046027075.1 Paraburkholderia sp. RL18-085-BIA-A
TCGCCTGGGCTTTTTTTCTCAGAATCAGCAGCGCAGCCGCTTCTGCCAGCGCCTTCTCCTTGCGCTGCAATTCCTTCTCGAGCTGCTGGATGCGCCGTTTGTCGTCCTTCGACTGATGGCGCTGCTCGCGTGCCTGCTCGGCAGCATTCGCGTTGGCCGACCGGCAGGCGGCCCGCCACGCCGCGATCTGTTCGGGATAAAGACCTTTGCGGCGGCAATACTCGGCCAGCTCCGCTGCATTGAGCGGCGCAGTTTCCAGTACTACTGCAAACTTGTCCTCCGAAGACCATCCTTCGGGATTCTTCCCATCGCCCGGCACGGCCAACCCTTGTCCTTTCGCCTGTCGGCGCCACGTGTACAACGTCTGTTCGGTAATCCCCGTTTCTCTGGCCAGCGCCGAAACCAACGCGTTCTCCGGAGGCATCATGCGACGCACCAGCGCTTCTTTTCTTTCTGCTGAGTAGGCTTTCATTCACCCTGATTTTACCGCC
>NZ_JARESU010000602.1:0-482 GCF_046027075.1 Paraburkholderia sp. RL18-085-BIA-A
GCCGCCGCAATGCTGCTTGCGCTGTGGACGGCGTCCGGATCGCGCGCCATCGCGGTCATGATCACCGTGCCATAGTCGGCAAGTTTGCTCATGCGCAACATCGGAATACCTCCCGTTTTAATCAGGACCTATCTAGTCCTGATTAGACCGAAATGGAATCGGCACGTTTGCAGTGAAGGACGCCGCCCTGCGTGGAGATTCCTGGCCACGTCGCCAACCGCTTCCTGTTTCCCGTTTCCGGAGAAGCATTTCGATGTACGACCGGTACGTTGATTTCATTCTAGACCTGTATGGAAGACCTTGTCAGTGCATGGGTCTTCGTGACGGACGGCGCTGGAGAGACACGCCCCATCGCCCCCGAATACCCACGCGTCCCCCAGACACCAATTGTTTGACACCTTAAATATCGACCAGATTAAAGGCCAGAATCCACGCGCGGAACGGGCATGCGTATCGTCTGTATCGGGGGGAGGCCCAGCCCG
>NZ_JARESU010000603.1:0-477 GCF_046027075.1 Paraburkholderia sp. RL18-085-BIA-A
TGCGGCTGGTAGTAGGCGCTTGAACGGGCAATGCCCACCAGCCGCACCTGCCGGCTCACCGGCAATGCGTGCTCGCGATCAATCATCGCTTTACGCTCAGCAATCCCGCCTTGCCGAGCGCGCTTTCCAAAAAATCGTTCTCCAGAGTCAATTGCCCGATCTTCGCGTGCAACACCTTCACATCGACCGGGGGCCCGGCCGATGTTTGGCCCGTCTCGAACACTTCGGCAACACGCTCTTGCAGTTGCTTCTTCCAGTCCGTGATCTGGTTCGGATGCACATCAAACTGCTGGGCCAGCTCGGCCAGCGTCTTGTCGCCCTTGAGCGCCGCGAGTGCCACCTTTGCCTTGAACGTCGGTGAGTGTGTCCGTCGGTTGCGTTTCGTCATCTTCTGGTTCCTTGTTGCCGGCCATTATGGCCGACTCACGCCCCAGCTTTTCCACTTACCGACCTGTCCGAATTCTCGGCGCCACCTCT
>NZ_JARESU010000604.1:0-476 GCF_046027075.1 Paraburkholderia sp. RL18-085-BIA-A
GGCGTGGTTCGGAGCTGCGTTACACATTGGGCGACGCGGGGTGCGCCAGGCGATAATAGAGCCCCATTTTCCACTGCAGCCTTTTCATGACTCAACCGGCCCGATCCGCCTCTGACAAACTGACTGGCGAAGAACGTAAAACCATCGCGCTCCAGGCGCTTGCGGGCGCCGAACCGATCAGCGCTCTTGCCGCCCGCAATGGGGTGAGCCGTCCGACCGTCTACCGGCAGATGAACCGCGCTGACGCCGCGCTCGATGAACTCTTCCTCGCAGCGATACCCGGGAACAACGCGGTGCTGTTCATGCTGCCAGTCACCCGCCAATGGCTCGAACAGGTCACGCTTGCGCTGACGTTTGTCGGACACGCCTCGTTTCGCGGTGCCATTGAATTCATGCGCGATCTGCTGGGCGTGCCCATCTCGCTGGGTACCGTTCACGAGATTCATCAGCGTGCCGCGCAGCGAGCCATGTCCATC
>NZ_JARESU010000605.1:0-475 GCF_046027075.1 Paraburkholderia sp. RL18-085-BIA-A
GGGAGCAACTCAAGACGCAGCCTGATGGTCAACTCTCGATGACTGATCCCGACGCGCGTTCCATGGCGACGAGCGGAAGAGGATCAGGCATGGTGGGCTACAACGTGCAGGTGGCAGTTGATGCCAAGCACCACCTCATCGTCGCTCACGAGGTCACAAATTCTGGCAGTGACCGGGCGCAGCTTAGTCCTATTGCGAAGGCCGCGCGCGATGCTATTGGTAGGACCAGACTCCGGGCCGTAGCTGATCGAGGCTACTACAGCGCGCCTCAGATCAAGGAATGTGCCGATGCCGGCATTGCAGTCATGTTGCCAAAACCCACGACGTCCAGCGCAAAGGCCCATGGCCGATTTGACATGGCAGACTTCATCTACATTGCCCGAGGCGACGAATACCAATGTCCCGCAAGCGAACGCGCGATTTACCGTTACACCAGCGAGGAACACGGCATGCAAATGCGCCGGTACTGGAGCAA
>NZ_JARESU010000606.1:0-474 GCF_046027075.1 Paraburkholderia sp. RL18-085-BIA-A
CGCCTTGGGGGGGATGACTCCGAGATGTTCGAGCTCGCGTCGGTCTCGCTCTGGCTCGAAGACTTCAGCGGCGTGCGCGCGCTGTTCGATGCATGGCGAGACGAAGGCGTGACCGATCTGCGCGCGCATTTCGCCGAAAATCCGAACCGGGTCGCCGAATGCGCGCATAGCATCCGCGTGATCAAGGTCAATCAGAAGACCCTCACGCAATTCGAGGCCGCCGATTTCGATGCGCTGACCCGTAATCTCGCATCGGTGTTCCGCGACGACGTGCTCAAGACCCACCTCGAAGAGCTCTGCCAACTGTGGGCCGGCAAAGCGCAGTTCACCAGCCAGACCGTCAAGCGCCTGCTCGACGGCGTGCGCGGCCGGCATCGACGATTTTCGCGTGTGCACCGGTGTGCGCGTGAAGCACCGTCCTTCAGGGCGGTGAGGTAGAGCGCGTCGTGCGAAACACGACTTGCCTTTTCTTAC
>NZ_JARESU010000607.1:0-471 GCF_046027075.1 Paraburkholderia sp. RL18-085-BIA-A
TGGCGGCCTTTGGCATTCCTTTCGATCGGCAGCATCTTCCATTGACAGCCCATGTACAGCACTCGCAGGATGTAGTTGAAGATCTTGTGCAAGGGCAGCGTGGGAGGAGGTCCTCGACGACCCCGCCTCAGATGCGGCAAGACAAACTGCTCGAACTGCTCCAGGCTCAATTCCGTTGGAATCACTTGCCAGCATGGGTTTCCGGTCATTCCCTGCGTCCAGAAATCTGGACTCTAACCGATCTGGCTTCACCGATCAGAAATCCCGTCCTGGCGCGCCTCGCAGACAAATTCGATGGCCTCGAAAAACTGGCAACCAGTTGTCTTACTCCACTCAAGGTCAAAGGCCAATGGAAATGTGTGTCACGAACACAACCGAGGAGCTTGTGATGCTGTACTGAAGATGGAAGTTGGCCTTCCGAAGCCGGCCTGCAGGGGCAGGCTTCAAACCGCCCGGTGCTGCTGCGTTCAA
>NZ_JARESU010000608.1:0-470 GCF_046027075.1 Paraburkholderia sp. RL18-085-BIA-A
TGCATCGTCGCCGTGAGTGCGATCCTTGGCGGATGTGGCAAGGAGGGATCGCAAAACGTCACTGAAGCATCGGGCGCATCCGCGAGTCAGGCGCCGGTTCAGCCAGCGCAGGGCGCGAGCGGTACACCTACCGCATCAGGCGCGCGAGAGACGGGCGTGCTGGGCGCCGTCACGAAGTCACAGTTGCCGGGGGAAGCAGCCGAAACACTGCGGCTGATCAAAGCGGGGGGCCCATTCCCTTTTGGCGAGGACGGTGTTTTGTTCCGTAACAGTGCGCTTTTGCTGCCGCAGCATCCGCGCGGCTACTACCACACATACACGGTTCGCACGCCCGGCATGACCGATCGCGGGCAGCGCCGGATCGTATGTGGTGGACCGCGCAGGCAGACCGGCGACTGCTATTACACCGACGATTACTACGCCAGTTTCAAGCGCATTGCAGAATAAAGAGGGACCCTGATCCTCGTTCA
>NZ_JARESU010000609.1:0-469 GCF_046027075.1 Paraburkholderia sp. RL18-085-BIA-A
ACCTACTGGCTTCTCCGATTTGCACCGGAGCCCTTCAGTTCACGTAGCGCCTCGCAGTCTGCAATTGGCAATGCTGAATATCTGATGTGACGGCAGATAACTGGGTCAAACATCACTGCGGCATCTCCGATACGCGCGCTGTTGCCTCGAGAGGGTCGAGTGCACATCGACGAATCATCTCGCCATTCTTCTCGACCACGCTGAAGATCCAGGCCATTCGGCCGAACCATGGGTGCCAACGATAGAGAACTTCTCGTGACTCGGTAATGTGGGTGTTGTGTTTGCGGCTTGTACAACGTGCGCCGCCTGCACAGCAGTATCGGCTACTGCTCGCCGCTCGAATTCGAAAACCTGCATTCGCAGGATCAAACGTCATCGCCAGGCGGGTTGCCCACCGCCGGGCAGCGTCATGGTCGTGACTGGCGAGCCGCCGCCCGCCCGTGGACAACCCGCGACACACCATTACCGG
>NZ_JARESU010000061.1:0-52177 GCF_046027075.1 Paraburkholderia sp. RL18-085-BIA-A
TCTCGTTCGTCCCGTGATCGGGTACCACCATGATAGGTGTTCAAATTGCGTTCTGACATTCTCTGGGCGAGGAGCGACCTTTCGACATTTGCTTCGCATCGTCGCCTGAGCGTCCGCTCATCGCTGAACAACAAACGCCCCGACACGTCGGGCTGAGCACAGTCGCCCGTGGACGGCGGTGGCGACTCGCGAATCACTCGTTGCAGGCGCACTTGCGCGGGCAGTACAGCCCTTTACCGGCTGCCCTCTTTTGGTCTATGCCCACGAAAAACTGTGCGATGACTTCATCGCTGCTGCTCCTTTTATCGGATTCTGGCGTGCGCTGCCGTCGCGATTGAGCCACCCCCGCTAACGAGAAGCAATTCGCCAACAGGGGCGCCAAAGCAGCGCGCTGTCCGTGGAATTTGCGAACGGCGTGGCGCCGCTCAGTGATGAGCGAACAGACCGCTGCGCCCCCAGTTCGATGCGGGCGCGTAATGGCGCGACGCGTGCGACGACTGCGAATCCGAGGTGGCGCCAGCCTCCGTGCCGTAGCCCGAGGTATCGGTGCTGCGCCCAGAGGACTGCCCCGGCGTCTCGTGTGGCCCGGTTTGTGATGAACCCGGTTGCACCAGAGGAGGCGCTGCATTGTCCTGCGCGAAGGCCGCTGCCGGTAGCGCCAGGGCGAGCGAGAGAATGCCGATAGAAAACAGGCTTTGCATGGTTCGTTCTCCTTCCAAAGTTTGCGAATTCGTCCTTGCAAGGCGTCTCGACGCTTGCAGAACTCATACGTCGCACCGATTAGCGACGCCTGTCCCAGACTACGCAGCTAACCTTATCTTCCGCTTATGCCGCACAAACCCCAAGCCACATGCCCAGCGACCCGTGCGAGTTAAGCGAACGATAAGGTGCGCGCGCTTATAGTGGAAAAGCGTTTCGTTACGTCCGCGTGCGACATGAGGAGTTTTTCCGATGCATTCCGACCCCCAACGTTTCGTTGATCATGCCGTCAGTAAGGTTCCCGAGCTGACCGTCGCCTTCTGGATTGTCAAGATCGCCGCCACCACGCTCGGCGAGACCGGCGGCGACTGGGTAACGATGTCGCTGAACCTTGGCTATCTGATCGGCTCGCTGATCTTCCTGGCCGGCTTTGTCGTGCTGGTGTCGGCGCAGATTCGCGCGCCCCGGTTCCATTCGTATCTCTACTGGGCCACCATCGTGGCAACCACCACGCTCGGCACAACGCTCGCCGATTTCTTCGACCGCTCGCTGGGCGTCGGCTATCCCGGCGGCGTCTCGATCGTCTTCACGCTGCTCGTCGCGAGCCTCGCCATCTGGTATCGCGTCGAGGGCAATGTCTCGATCGAGAGCGTCGCGAGTCCGCGCGTGGAATGGTTCTACTGGACCACCATCCTGTTCTCGCAGACGTTAGGTACCGCCCTTGGCGACTGGGTCGCCGGAGACGATCGCGGCGGCCTCGGGCTCGGCTACGAGGTCGGCGCGGCAATCTTCGGCGCGGCGCTCGCCGTCGTGGCTCTGCTCTGGCTATGGCCCCGCGTGTCGCGCACCGCGCTCTTTTGGGCCGCGTTCGTGCTTACGCGCCCGCTTGGCGCGACCCTCGGCGACCTGCTCGACAAACCCGTTGCGCAAGGCGGCCTGCACTTCAGCCGGTTTTACGCGTCAGGCATTCTGGCCGCCTTCATCGTGGGCTGCATCGCGATGATCCGGCCGCGCGCCGCGCGTCGCACGCCTTCGGCATAGCGCCGGCCCGCATGCTGATCTGCCCGCGCGTCCAGAGGAAAGCCGCAACGCGACGGCCGCCTCGATGGCCACGACCACTCGCCGCCGACTGGATCGCGAGGGCGATGTACACCGCCGCAAAGGCCGCACCCTCGTTGAGCACGCGCGCCGATGACAACGACAACTCCAGCGGCTCATCTTCGCCGGCGTCATTCACGCGCAGTTCATTGGCCGGCACAGGATCGGTACGCGTGAGCGCGGAACTGAGGAAGAGGGCCGGTCCGGCGGCGAGACCGAGACCCCTACCGCGGGGCGACGAACATGACCGCGATGGTGATGAGCGTTCACGGATCCGCAAGCCGCATCGTCAGCCTCCGGTGCGAATCGGTTAGCTCGACATTGAAATGACGCAGTTTACGCCGCTCATCAACGTCAATCGTTTGTGGACTGAAAAATGATCGATAAACCGGTGGTCGATCGCGCACGGCGCATGATCGCCGAATTTATGGGCGTCAGTTTGGCTTAGAATCAGGCCGGTTGAATTGTCGGAAGCGGATGGTGAGCGGCGCCGCGTCACAGAACGGTCGGACCATATTGCTATGAACAGAAATCATACCGGCCCGAGTTACATTTGATGGAATGCCGAACCAAAGAAGATCAGGTTGCAGACTTCACACGCGAACGCATCATCTCGGGCGTGATCGCTCGTGGATCGCGGCTGAAGCAGGCCGAGATCGCCGAGCAACTCGATCTGAGCATCACGCCGGTGCGCGAAGCGCTGA
Source organism: Paraburkholderia sp. RL18-085-BIA-A (assembly GCF_046027075.1). Lineage (NCBI taxonomy): Bacteria > Pseudomonadati > Pseudomonadota > Betaproteobacteria > Burkholderiales > Burkholderiaceae > Paraburkholderia > Paraburkholderia sp. RL18-085-BIA-A. The sequence continues at coordinate 2,502 of NZ_JARESU010000061.1, forward strand.
AACTGCTCGAGGCCGAAGGCTATATCAGTACCGATTCGTATCGCGGTGCGAGGGTAGTGCCGTTCGATGCTTCGACATCTTTGGAAATCCTGACTCTACGGCTGCTGTTGGAGACGCAACTCGTGATGCATGCCGCGGACCCTGCATTTCACGCAGATTCTATCGGCGCGTTACCCGTTCGATATTATCAACGCAGCCGAGAATCGCGGTCAGGATGCGGTCATGGAGCATGAAGAAATCCTGCAAGCGCTTGGGTCGGGAGACGTCACTGCCGCGATGCTTGCGGTGCGCAAGCACATTGAGTCGGGCTGGACGGTTTTGAAGTCGGCGAGGTAGCCGATTGAAAGGTCGGCCGCATCAGGGCGCAGCATCCGGAAGTTGCGCGATTTAATCACGCCGTACCTCACCGCGACTCCTTCACAACGTACATCGCGAATCTTTCAGTAAGTCGCGCTCCAACTTCATTTCGGCCAACTGGGGCTTGAGCAACCTTGGTCCAGCTATTCCGCGGAATGTTGACATCCGCTTTCAGCAACCGACTTCAGGATGACCGAAGCTTAAATTTCGGGCTTCCGTCCATGCACCACGTGCGGTAGTCTCGTTCCGTCCAATCGGACCCGTATCAGCAACCCGCACGCTATATTTCGAACATGACGGACCTCTTCGCTACCCAACCTCGTGCGCCGCTTGCCGAGCAACTCCGCCCCGAATCGCTCGATGATGTCGTCGGGCAGTCTCATCTGCTCGGCCCCGGTCGTCCCCTGCGCCTCACGCTCGACGGCAGAAGGTTGCACTCGTTCATTCTGTGGGGACCACCAGGCGTCGGCAAGACGACGATCGCAAGGCTTGCCGCGAAGGCCTTCGACTATGAGTTTATCGCCGAGTCAGCCGTGGCCGCTGGTGTCAGGGAACTGAGGGAGGCCGCTACGCGTGCCCAGCAGGTGCTCGACCATCATGGCCGCTCCACCGTTCTGTTCCTCGACGAAATTCATCGTCTCAACAAGAGCCAACAGGATGCTCTGTTGCCGCACGTGGAGACCGGTCTGCTGACCCTGATCGGCGCCACCACGGAAAATCCGAGTTTCGAGGTCAACAGCGCGTTGCTGTCTCGTGCGCAGGTGTATGTGCTGAAACCGCTATCCGATGTGGAATTGCGGCAGCTATATGCGCGCGCTCAGCCATGGCTGGAAGGCCTCACGTTCGAAGAACCTGCGCTGGAAGCCGTAATCGGATTCGCGGATGGAGATGGCCGCAAGTTCCTGAACCTCGTCGAGCAACTCGCCAATGCCGCCGCTGCGGCCGGCGTGGAGCGTATCGATGGTGGCTTCGTGAGCAGTGCATCGGCAGCAACCACCAGGCGTTTCGACAAAGGTGGCGAAGAGTTCTACGACCAGATCTCGGCGCTGATCAAGTCCGCTCGTGGTTCAGATCCGGATGCGGCGCTGTACTGGATGGCTCGAATGATCGACGGGGGTGTCGACGTCCGTTATCTCGCGCGCCGCATCATCATTCTGGCGAGCGAGGAAGTCGGCAATGCCGACCCGAGAGCGTTGCAGGTCGCGGTGAGCGCAGCAGAAGCCTATGAACGGCTTGGTTCGCCCGAAGGGGAACTGGCGCTCGCGCATGCCCTCGTGTATATCGCTGTCGCGCCGAAGTCGAATGCGGTGAGCCTTGCCTGGCATCAGGCGTTGTCATTCGTGCGCAGCGATCGCACACGGCCGGTGCCGCTGCATCTGCGCAATGCTCCGACGCAGCTCATGAAAGATCTCGGCTACAAGAAGGACTACCGTTACGCACATGATGAACCGGACGCCTACGCCGCGGGTGAGCACTACTTCCCCGAGGACGTGCCCGAGCAGCGCTGGTATCAGCCCGTGCCGCGCGGACTCGAAACGAAGATTGCCGACAAGCTAGACCATCTGCGCAAGCTCGACCGCGAAACGCGCAAGAAGGACAAGCGCTAAGGGATGCGTTGTACAGCGGCAAGCGTCGTCGAAGCAGAGTGGTTGAAGCAGTCATCGCGACGAATCGTCTGTTCTGGCGATCGCGCGATTTTGCTCATTTGATTCACTTGATTCACTCGATCGCCATCGCTTCGTCGGAAATCGCAACGGTGGAGGGTACGAGAAGCGTGGCGCACAGCAGGCTGCCGATACTCATCAGCGCGATGACGGTGCCCATCGGCCGGGGCGTGCCATCGGCGAAGAAGCCGACGAGGGCTGATCCGAGGATGCCCGTCCCGTACTGGCTCGCCCCGATGAGCGCCGACATGGCGCCCGAGCGCGCGGGGACAGCGCCGAGCGCGCCAGCAATCGGCGTAAGTGGCCAGTGCGTGCCCGAGCGGTTCCCGGTTGCAGCGCCCCACGGGCAGGGTTTCGGGTAACGCGCGCAGCGCGGCCAGCGTTGCGATGCCGACACCCACCAGTACCCAGAAAATCGCGCCACGACGCGACGTGAAGGATCAGTCCACCCACGCTCGGTCCCAGTAGCGGCGCGATCGCCATGACCGTCATCAACGTCGACATCATTTGCGCCGCGCGGTGGCCGGTGTAGAGATCGCGCACCATCGCGCGCGCAAGGACGACGCTGGCGCATGCGCCCACGGCCTGCACGATGCGCCAGCCGACCAGCATCGGCGCGCTGGTCGACAATGCGCAGCCGGCTGAACCGATTACGAACAGCACCAACCCGATCGCAATCGGCACGCGGCGGCCGTAACGGTCGCCAACTGGACCCCACAACAGTTGACCCAGACTGAAGCCGATCAAATAGCCGGAAATCGTCAGTTCGACTGCACCCGCGTCGGCATGCAGCGCAAGCGCCATGGAGGGAAGGGCGGGCAGATACAGGTCCGTGGAAATCGAGGCAAAAGCCATCAGCAGGCTCAGGATTGCCAGGATTCGCAGACCGTGTTCCTCGGCGGCATGACGGACGTCGGCACTGGCGCCGGCGTTCGTCGTGTTCGCGGGCGCAGCGCCGGGAAATGTTCCTGCCGGGGTGGATGATGGATCGTTCAACGACATGGCGCGGGATTCTGGTTCGGCAATTCTTGTCGGGCCAATGGTGGTTCCGCCGGTGCAGCGTTGTGCACCGGCGCAGGCGCAGTGGTATTCAGCGAATGCGTCAGCGGTCGACGCGTTGCTGCAGGTGGGCCGGATAGCGATCGCCTACGATCGGGATCTGTTTCAGTGCTGCTTCGATCGCGGACAGATCGTCGGCCGACAATTCGACCGCAGCCCCGCCGATGTTTTCTTCCAGCCGATGCAGCTTGGTGGTGCCCGGAATCGGCACGATCCACGGGTTTTGCGCAAGCAGCCAGGCCAGTGCGATCTGTGCGCGCGTGGCGCCTTTGGCGTCGGCGATCTTGCCGAGCACGTCGACAAGACCTGCATTGGCCCTGCGGTTTTCCTCGGAAAAGCGCGGGACGACGTTGCGGAAATCGGTCTTGTCGAACGACGTGTTCGCGCTGTGGTCGTGCTGGGCGCACGACGCGTCGAACGGATCAACGAACTGGCCGGGAACATCGTTGCCAATGGCGGGGCCGCGCTGGCAGTCGCCACCGATGTCATCGATGCCGCACAGGTCAAGCATCTCGTCGACACGGCGGTCAAGACCTACGGCCGGATCGACGTCATGCTCAACAATGCGGGTCTAATGCCTCATTCCTTACTCGAGCGCGGCAAGATCGAAGACTGGGATCGCATGATCGATGTGAACCTGAAGGGCGTTCTCTACGGTATTGCTGCGGCACTGCCGCATATGAAAGCGCAGAAGAGCGGGCACATCATCAACGTGTCGTCGGTTGCCGGTCACAAGGTGCGTCCGGGCAGCGCGGTCTACGCCGCGACCAAGGCCGCTGTGCGCATGCTGTCCGAAGGACTGCGGCAGGAAGTGAAGCCATACAATATCCGCGCCACGATCGTCTCGCCCGGAGCCGTCGCCACTGAATTGCCCAATAGCATCACCGAATCCGATGTTGCGAAGGGCATTCAGGAGTTCTATGAGCAATTTGCGATTCCCGCCGAGTCTTTCGCGCGCGTGGTCGAGTTCGCCATGAGCCAGCCTGACGATGTCGATATGAATGAAATCCTGTTCAGGCCAACCAGACAGGAACTGTGAGCGGCGGAGCCTGAACGGGTAAAGTCGCTCACGCAGGGACGCAGCCTGTTGGCAGCAAGCCGGATGTCCGTGCACGGGCTTCGTTGCGGGTAGAGGTGGCGCACTAAGCGTTCTGGCCTTCAGAAAGCCCGTCGAGAGACGCCGGGTGACCTGGCGGCGCCGCTGCGGTGCCGATCGAGAGATGGCTGAAATTGTCAGGATCGGACAGCGAAGCCCGGCCATCGGTCATCGCACGGCTGCGTCGCCAACTCGCGGGTGGCATGCCGAATTCCCGCTTGAAGGCGCGATTGAACGCCGCCTCCGACTCATACCCAACCTGCTCCGCGATGGCCGCGAGCGACTGCGTTCCGTTGCGCAACTCCTGCGCCGCGATCTGCAGACGCCAGCGCGCCAGATACTGCATCGGTGGCTGGCCGAGCAGTTGCGTAAAGCGCTGCGCAAGCGCCGATCGCGAGAGGCCTGCCTTGCGCGCGAGTTCGTCGACAGTCCAGTCATGCGTGGGCTGCGCGTGCAGCAACGCGAGCGCGCGGCCGACGAAGCGATCGCTGACGCCCGCCAGCCACCCCTTGCGATCGGCCGGCAGCGCGTCGATGCAACGCCGCACAGCCTCCACGAACAGCAACTCCGACAAGCGCGCGAGCACGATCGCGCTACCCACCCGCCATTCGGCTGCCTCAGCCGCCGCAAGTTTTAGCGATGATTCGAGCCACGCCGATTGTGCATCGTTGCGCATGTCGACTTTGAAAATGCGCGGCAGCGCTGAAAGCACCGGATTCGTCAGCGTGTCGTCGCAGGCAAGAAAGCCGCAAATGAGGCGCGTGTGTGCGCCGCCGCCGCCGTGGCCCAACTTCATCACTTCACCCGGCGAGGTTTTCAGGTACCTCGACAGCATCTCGTCCGAGGACGCGGGCGCAACTTCGAGCGAACTGCCCATAAGATGCGCTTCGCCTTGTGGCACGACAAGAAGCTCGCCCGCGTTGACGCAGATCGTAGAAGCAGGATCGTCGACGAGCCGGGCGCAGCAGCTTCCTTCCGTGAGCAGGTGATAAGACACGATGCGTTCGGCGCGCGGCAGAAAGGCGCCGCACAACTCCGGCGTTACCTCGCCGACAACACACCAGGGCGCAGTGAAGTCGGCGTTTAGATAAACCGCCCCGCCCAGACGCACGAGGCGAAGGACGTCCGAAAGAGCATCCATGAAAGCGCCCATCAATTTCGGCGTCCTGCGCAAAATATCTGGACGCCTGGTCATTCATCAATACGACTTGCGTCCTGATACTAGCACCCATGCCAGTCCACAACAACGAACTGTGGAGCGGGCCGACAACCCATCATGAGGAGACTGACATGACTCGCACGGATGCTGTTCGTGGTCAATGCTTTTGCGGGGCTGGACGCCACTGGTCGGCCGCTGCCGTCAACGCGTTCACGCTCTGAAAGCCCGGGGCGCTGCGCTTTACACGCGGCGCCGATGATATCGGCGCTTACAACAAGACTCCGCACCGCAACCGCAAATGGTGCAAGTCGTGCCGCGGAGATCTTTACAGAGCATCCTGGGCTCGACCTCACCGATGTGTATGCCGCAGTCATGGCGGACTTCCCATATGAAGCCTGTGTGCATGTTCACTACCCCGAGTCAGTCCTTCCCGTGAAAGACGGTTTGCTGAAAATGAGGGATCTGCTGCAAGAAAAGGGTAGCTCAGGCGTCAGCGTCGTTGAGTAGCCGCTGCATCTAGCGGATCAGGTTTTGATTTGCCCGATCGTCGCGCGGGCATGCTTGCGGTGCAATTTCGCGGCGTCCCCAGAATGGGCAGCCAATCCATGCATTCCTGCATCGCTGCCTTTTGCCTCCCAGGAGTTTTTTATGTCCGCTGTCGATTCCTCTTTCTCGCCTGTCGCAGACTTCGCTGCCGTCAAGGTTCGTCAACAGGCCGCCTGGTCGACGGGCAACTATGCCGTCGTCGGCACCACGCTGCAGATTGTCGGAGAGAACCTTTGCGAAGCGCTCGACTTGCGTGCCGGTAGTCGCGTGCTCGACGTTGCCGCAGGCAACGGCAACGCGACGCTTGCCGCCGCGCGCCGCTGGTGCGACGTCACCTCCACCGACTATGTCGCCTCACTGCTGGAGTCCGGTCGTGCCCGTGCGCAGGCAGAAGGGCTTGCGGTGCTGTTCCAGGAAGCGGACGCCGAAGCGCTGCCCTATGCGGATGCTTCATTCGACGTCGTGATGTCGACCTTCGGCGTCATGTTCACTCCGAACCAGGAGAAGGCGGCGGGCGAGCTGGCACGTGTTTGCAAGCCAGGCGGCCGGATCGGTCTCGCAAACTGGACGCCGGAGAGCTTCATCGGGCAGGTATTCAAGACGATCGGCAAGTACATCACGCCGCCCGCGGGCGTGTTGTCGCCAGCGCTCTGGGGAACGAAGGAGCGGCTGCAAGCCCTCTTCGACGGAACCGCCCGGCAGATCGTCACGACTGGCCGTCATTTCACGTTTCGCTATCGTTCGCCGGCGCACTTCATGGAAGTGTTCCGGACATACTACGGGCCGGTGAACAAGGCGTTTGCCGCACTCGACGGCGAGCGTCAGGCGGCGCTCCTTGGCGACCTGATGGCACTGATCGAGAGCCGCAATCGGTCGGGCGATTCGACGCTCGTTTTGCCGAGCGAATACCTCGAAGTCGTGGTGGAACGATCATGAACGAAGCCAGGCGTCGAGTCGCCGCCGTCCTCAGCTCCGGCTTGCGCCTCTGGCCGGCGGCCTGCCTGATTGGCCTTCGACACGGCTCCGTTTTTGTTGCATTGCCGCTGTGCTCATCGCTGTGCTTCTTCGGTCTGCGGTTCGTCTTGTCGGCGCTGAGTTTCAATAGTTAGATCCTGTTTTCCGCGCCTCATAGTTTTCGCCGCGCCCACGTGCGCGGCGAAGCCAGTGCGCTGATCTGCGAGTCCACGGGTAGGTGTTCGGCGCGAAAGGCCCTCAGACTACACGCCTCTGAAACGCGAGATTGACGATGCTCGTTCGTGGAATTGAGGCGCGCGTCTTTTCCTGGCATTCGAGATCGTTATGCGCGTCGGCGCACGCGTCGTCACAACCCGCAACGCGCAGGCTGTTTCCGCAGCGCCGCCGCTCGAATCAAAATATGCAAACGATAAATATTGAATCCATATAAACATATCGAAATAGAATAATTCTCACGGACGTTCTTCGTCGTTACGCTTGCATCCATATCGCAATCGGGGAGCAGGCGAGGAACTATGGACGCATCCGTTTCAACGTTTTTTTCAACGCGGCGACGAACGCTCGGTCTGGTTGCGGCCGCGCCCGTCGTGGCTGCCTTCGGCGTACTGCGTAGCGGTAGCGTGAGAGCGGCCGATCTCGCGTCCACTACGCTCGTGCTCGGCGATCAGGCCGGCGGCACGCGTGCGCTGGCCGAAGCGGCAAAGGTGCTCGACGGCACGCCGTACGCGTTTCGCTGGGCTAACTTTCAGGGCGCCGCGCCGCTTTTCGAAGCGCAGCGCGCCGGTGCCGTCGATCTCGCGCCTGCGGGCGATCTGCCTGTGCTCGCGGCGGCGGTCGGCGATCCGGCGCTGAAGATCGTCGCGACGCGCGTCGGTTCGGGCGCGCAACTGGGCATCCTCGTTCAGCCCGACTCGCCGATTCGCAGCGTCGCCGATCTGAAGGGGCGCACGGTGTTCGTGTCGTCGGCGCGCGGCAGCATTTCCCAATTCCAGCTCTATGGAGCACTCGCCGAGGCCGGCTTGAGCAAGGACGACGTATCGGTCCGCTTCATTCTTCCGGTCGACGCGTTCGCCGCATTTGCTTCGCGGTCAATCGACGTATGGGCCACGTTCGATCCGTACTACGGAATCGCCGCGCAACGAGGCGCGCGGATTCTGCGCGACGGAACCGGCATCAATAGCGGACTCGGTTTCATCACTGCGTCAGGCGCGGCCGTCACCGATGCGCGCAAGCGCGCCGCGATCGCCGACGTCCTGCTGCGATTGCAGCGCGCGGGCGACTGGGCGCTGGCGAATCCGGATGCGTATGCGCGGATCTACGCGTCGCTGACACGTGCGCCTATCGACGCGGCGACACAGATCACGAAACGCTCGGCGCTCAAGCAACGCTTCGTTGCCAACGCCGATATCGCCGCGTTGCAGAAGGTCGCCGACAGTGCGTTCCGCGACGCGATCCTGCCGCGCCGTATCGACGTGCTCGCCATCACCGATACTCACATCGCCGGCGCGTAACCCGCGCACACAGGGATGCATTCGACATGTCCACCCAACCGCAAACACTTGAACTGGCCGGTCTGCATGAAAGCGGGGAATCGGCGCGGCGCGACCCGGGCAAGCTCGCCGTCGCGGCGCTTGCCGCCGTTGCATGGCTCGGCGGCGCGGCCATCACGCACTGGTGGCCGGACCTCGACGACTGGCCCTACACGCGTGAACTGCTCATTCTGCAGCTGATACTCGCGGCGCTGTCTGTATTCATCGCCGTGGGTAGCTGGCGCAAACCGGTATCGGCGCAACACCGCGACGCGCGCGCGCACAGATGGCTTGCAGCCGCACCGTGGTTTCTGGCGCTCGCCCTGGGCGTCAGCGGCTGGGAAATCGTGACCGCCAAGCTCGAATGGTTGCCGCGGCCGTTCTTCGCGCCTCCACAAGCACTGATCGCCGTGTACTTCGACGATTTTCCGCGACTGTCGTCGAGCGTCTTCCATTCGCTCGGCCTGCTCGTCTACGGCTATGCGCTGGGCGCGCTGACCGGCTTCGCGGTTGGCGTGAGCATTGGCTGGTCGGGGGCGGTCGGCTACTGGCTGCACCCGGTTTTGCGGCTGATCGGTCCGCTGCCGGCGACCGCATGGCTACCGCTCGCTTTCTTCTTCTTTCCGTCGAGCTTCAGCGCGAGCGTCTTCCTGATTGCGCTGGCGACGACGTTTCCAGTTGCGGTGCTGACGTGGTCCGGCGTCGCCAGCGTCAACGCCGCGTATTACGACGTCGCCCGCACGCTTGGCGCGCGGCCGTCGTTCCTGATTTTGAAGGTGGCGATTCCGGCCGCGTTGCCGTCGGTTTTCGTCGGCCTGTTCATGGGACTCGGGGCGTCGTTTTCGGTGCTGATCGTCGCCGAGATGATGGGTGTCAAGGCCGGACTCGGCTGGTATCTGCAATGGGCGCAGGGCTGGGCCGCCTACTCGAATATGTACGCTGCGCTGCTCGTGATGGCGTTGATGTGCTCGGGCCTTATTTCGTTACTGTTCCTGCTGCGCGACCGGTTGCTCGCCTGGCAAAAAGGATTGCTCAAATGGTAACAACGTCTTCACCCGCGACGTCCGCGCACGTTGCTTCGAACCAGGGCAAGGCTCGCGACGGCGCGCGCATCGATGTGCGGCACGTCAGCCATCGTTTCGCGATGCGCGGCGAGACACTTCCCGTGCTCGACGACATCAGCCTGTCAGTCGAACCCGGCGAATTCGTCGCGCTGCTCGGCCCGAGCGGATGCGGCAAGTCGACCTTGCTGCGGCTCGTCGCCGGCCTCGACAAGCCTGCGGCTGGCTTCTTACAGGCGAATGGCGAGCCGATTGCCGGTCCCGACCCGTCGCGTGTCGTGGTGTTTCAGGACCCGACGCTGTTTCCGTGGCGAACCGTGCGCGACAACGTCGGCCTCGGCCCCGAGGCGCAGCGCGCGGGCCGCAAGGGACGAGGGAACGCCGCCGAACGTATCGACGCGGCACTCGAACTCGTCGGACTGTCGAAGTTCGCCGATGCGTTTCCGCATCAGCTGTCGGGCGGCATGGCGCAGCGCGCGGCGTTGGCGCGGGCGCTCGTCAACGATCCGCAACTGCTGGTGCTCGACGAGCCGTTCGGCAAGCTCGACTCGCTCACGCGCATCAGGATGCAGGGCGAACTCGTGCGGCTCTGGCAGCACGCGCGTTTCTCCGTGCTGCTCGTCACGCACGACGTCGAAGAGGCGCTGTATCTCGCAAACCGCGTGATCGTGCTGAGCGAACGGCCGGCGCGCATTGTCGCGCAAGTGCGCAACGACGCGCCGTACCCGCGTCATCGCGACGATCCGAAGCTGGTCGCGCTGCGCCGGGAAGTGCTTGCGCAGCTTGGACTCGACGTTTGAGGCGCGCGAACGGCCGGCACAGAACGCACCGCACACAGCGAACGCACAGAACGCACAGAGCAACCGCATCACACGCACTCACATTACGAACCGGGAAGCAAGGACATGGACCTCACTGACAACGCGGCACCGCGCAACCTCTCGCGTCGTGCCTGGCTGCGCAACGCAGCATGGACCGCGGGCGCGGCGACACTCGGCGGGGCATCGTTTGGCTTGCCCGGTCTGCAAGCCGCCGCGCAGAGCGCCCGGAGCAATCTGAAGCCGTTGAAACTCTCCTGGAACGCCGGCGCGATCTGCACCGCGCCGGTCCCGGCCGCGCTCAAGCAGGGCTTCTTCGAAAAGCACGGCCTGCAGGTCGAATTGATCAACTTCGCGGGCTCGACCGATCAGTTGCTCGAAGCAATTGCGACAGGCAAATCGGATGCGGGCGTCGGCATGGCGCTGCGCTGGATCAAGCCGCTGGAGCAGGGCTTCGACGTCAAGCTGACGGCGGGCATCCACGGCGGCTGCATGCGCCTGCTCGCGACAAAGACCTCGGGCATCGTCGATCTGCAAGGCCTCAAGGGCCGCACGGTCGGCGTCAGCGACATGGCGAGTCCGGCGAAGAATTTCTTCGCAATCACGCTGAAGAAGCTCGGCGTCGATCCGGACAACGACGTGCACTGGCGTCAGTACCCGGCGACGCTTCTGGGCGAAGCGTTGAAGAAGGGCGAAGTGCAGGCGATCGCCGACGGCGACCCGACAATCTGGACGCTGCGCGAATCGGACCATCTCCACGAGGTGTCGAACAACCTGTGCGGCGAATATCAGAACCGCGTGTGCTGCGTGCTGGGTGTGCGCGGCTCGCTGATCCGCAAGGACCGCGCGACTGCGCAGGCGTTGACGCAAGCGCTGCTGGAATCGACCGAGTGGAGCGCCAACCATCCCGCCGAGGCCGCCACGATTTTCTCGGCGTACGCGCCGGGCGCGGACGTCGGTCAGTTGACCGCGATGCTCAAGAGTCACACCGACCACCATCATCCCGTCGGCGATGCATTCAGGAAGGAGATCGCGCTGTATGCCGATGATCTGAAATCGGTCGGCGTGCTCAACGCCGGCACGAACTCCGATCGTTTTTCGTCGCGGGTGTTCTCCGACGTACTGGCATAAGCCGCCGCCCGAAAGCCCAAGCCAACCGAACCATCGTAAGGATCGCCATGCCATCCGCCAGCGCCCATCGTCCGCAGACGCACGAGCCGATCGTGCCGTCGCCGCGCGCCGTGTCGACCCCGGCACCCTTGCAACGGGAACGCGCCACCGCCCGTTTTTCCGACCGCACGCTGCGCTCGATCTCGCTCGTCATGCCGCTTGTCGTGCTGGTCGTCTGGGAATCCTTTGCGCGGCTCGGCCTGCTGTCGCCACAAGTGTTGCCCGCGCCAACGCGTGTCGCGCAAACCGCAGTCTCGCTGATCGCCCAGGGTCGTCTGCTGAACGATATGGGCGTGAGCCTGTTGCGTGCGATGACCGGCTTCGTGATCGGCGGGACGCTGGGCGTCGCGCTCGGTACGGCGGTCGGATTTTCGCGTGTCGCCGAGGCGTTTTTCGACCGCAACATCCAGATGCTGCGCGCCATTCCGTTTCTTGCGCTGTTGCCGCTCGTGATCGTGTGGTTCGGCGTCGGTGAAGCGGGCAAGATTTTTCTCGTCGCGCTGGGCGTGCTCTTTCCGATCTATGTGAATACCGTACTCGGGATCCGCCAGGTCGATCCAAAGCTGCTGGAGTTGGGCCGGGTGATGGGCCTGTCCAAACGCGCGCTGATCCGCCGCATCGTGATTCCTGGCGCATTGCCGTCGATCCTCACCGGCGTGCGTTACGCGTTGGCTTCGGCGTGGCTCGCGCTCGTCGTCGCAGAAACGATTGCGACGAGCACCGGTATCGGTTTTCTCGCGATGGATGCGCGCGAATTTCTGCGCACCGACGTGATCGTCATGACCATCGTGATCTACGCGGGCATCGGCGTGCTCGCCGATGCCTTCGCGCGTGGGCTCGAACGCTGGCTGCTGCGCTGGCATCCCAACTATGCACAAGGCGGCAAGCGATGAGCATGCATCTGAGAGAGGTGTCGTCGGCGGCCGTTATCGTTCGCCAGTTGCGTCGCGCGTATGGTTCGCGTGTCGTTATCGATGGACTGAATCTTCGCATCGAGCGCGGTGAGTTCGTTGCGTTGCTCGGCGAAAGCGGCTGCGGCAAGACGACGTTGTTACGTGCGCTGTCGGGTCTCGACTCCGTCGACGGCGGCATGATCGACGGTCCGCGTTTGCCCGCTGTCGTGTTTCAGGAGCCGCGGCTGCTGCCGTGGGAATCGCTCGCGAGAAACGTGGCGCTCGGATTGCCCGATAGCGTGGAAAACCGCGTACGTGCGCTGGGCGCGCTTGCCGAGGTGGGACTCGGCGAACGGGCTGAAGACTGGCCGCGCAATCTGTCGGGCGGCCAGGCGCAACGCGTCGCGCTCGCGCGTGCGCTCGTCCAGGAGCCGCGCCTGTTGCTGCTGGACGAACCCTTCGCCGCACTCGACGCGCTGACCCGGATCAAGATGCAGCGGCTCGTCAAACAGCTGGTCGAGCGGCATCGTCCTGGCGTTCTGCTGGTCACGCACGATGTGGACGAGGCGATCGCGCTCGCGGATCGCGCGCTGGTAATGCGCGACGGTGCGATAGCGGGCGAGTACGTGGTGGCCCAGCACGCAGTGGCAGCGCTTCGAGAAACCCTGCTCGCGGAACTGGGCGTCGATAGCCACGCGTAGCGACAGCCGCCGCGCCGACCGCTTCCATTCATTCATGACGGCCGAACCGGGCTTCACTCTTCATTCTTCTTTTCACTTCCATGTCCTACGATCTCGACGCATCCCGCGCACCCTGGTCGCGCCGCCGCTTCCTGCAAAGCACGCTTGCCGCTTCCGCCCTTGCCACCGGCCTTTGCGCCTGCGGCAGTCGCAAGACCGATACCGTGCGTCTCGGGTGGGGTGCGGGCGGCTTGCCGCTCCTCGCGAAAGAGCGCGGCGAGTTCGCGAAGACGCTCGCCGCCGACGGCATCAAGGTCGAGTGGATCGGTCCGTTCCCGAATCACGCGCCGTCGCTGCAGGCGGTGACGGGCGGTAGCGCCGACTTCAGTTTTGGCGGCAGCACGACGCCCGCGCTGGCCGCGATGATCGCGGGCTCGCCGCTGGTGTTCGCGAACTTCTGTGTCGTCGACCCGCGTAGCACGGCCATCATCGCACGCGATGGCTCGGGCATCGAGCGTGTCGAAGACCTGGTCGGGAAATCAGTGGCGGTCAATCGTTCGGGGCTTGGCGAGTTTCTGCTGGTCGCCGCGCTGGAAAAGCACAACGTCGATCGCAATTCGGTGAAGCTGGTCTATCTGAACCCGCCGGATGCCGCGCCTGCCTTCGGGCAGGGCAAGGTCGACGCGTGGTCGATGTGGAGTCCGGGTGTCGATATCGCCCGTGCGAACTACAAGGGACACGATATTTTTCTCGAAGGCCGGGACCTCGACTTCCAGATCGACTTCAATTCGTATGTGACCACACGCAAGTTCGCGCAGGACAATCCGGACCTCGTGAGGGCGGTCAACAAGGCTTACGCGCAGGAGGCGCAGTGGGCGTCGGAGCATCCGGACGAGGCGGAACGCATCGCCCAGAAGCAGGGCAACTACAGCGACGAAGTGCGCGCCACGCTGACGGCGATGAAGCGCCGCTACACGATGCACGGCGTGGACGATAAGGCGTTCGTGCAGGATCTGCAAAAGGCCGCCGACTGGCTCACGAAGCGCAACGTGCTGCCCCAGCAGATCACTGTCGCGGATTATCTGGTGAAAGTGTGACGCAGAAGGTCTAGACCGAGTCGCTCTGGGGCATCGACGAAATCGAGCGCGATGTATTCGAGCAAGGCCTTCGTGACCTTCCGGGGCAAGCCGATGAGCGTTGTCGAATTTCCCACTGCGCGCGTTAATGGGGTGATGCCGGTGCACAGCCGCCTGTCGACCACCGTACCCTTGTCGGCTTCGGCGAGCAGGCGTCGTGCGCCGACGTTCTGCGGATCCTTTGGCCGGCGCGTGTATCGTTAGGCGATCTTATGCGACAGCGCCGGCGATGTGACATACGCTGGTCAACGCTCGACTCATCTGCTTGAAGTTGAAGAAAAGCCGAAAGACTAGATGGCTTTTGCTCCCGTTAAAGCAGGTAATTTTCGTGCAATCCCACGTTGACGAAAACACGGTGCTCCAATGCTCTGAAAATTGCGCCCCGCCGGCCTGTTTCGAGCGTTAGGCCTGGTGGTCCACCAATGCGCGTATCGCTCGTGCCGCCATGGGATGTCCCATGTCCGATGCGACGAAATGGGCCACCTTGCGATCGGCTAGGCCTATCGTCACGTAGTCGTTCGGTGCTTTTGTGTTGAGCCCGTCCGATGCCGAGTGATATTCGATGCGCAACTGCGCCGCGGTGACGACGACGCGCAGATACCCGTAATTACTGTCGTCGTAGTTTTCAAGCACGACCTGATCCGTAGTCGACGATGCCGCTTGCAGAATCTGCGGCGCGCGGATGGCGGGCGCGCCATGCGCGGCGAGCTTGATCAAACCATGTCCGCCGTTGCCGCACACGAGGTAGGGAATCTGTGTGCCGTCCGCGTTGCGCGTGCGCGTGAAGCGCTGATAGTTGTGCGCATGGCCGGAGAGGAAAGCATGAGGCCAGACGCCGTTGGCTTCGCACACCGCGTCGATCTGCGCCAGCATGGCGGTGCTTGATCCATGTCCGCCCGCGCAGTAAGGCGGATGATGATCCGCGAACAGCAGCGCCCCAGTGAACTTCTCTGCCTTGACGCGTTTGAGCGCGGCGTCGAGAAAATCGAGTTGAGTGCGTCCGATGTTCGGGTCGGAGATCACGCCCGGATCTTCGAGCGTGTTGCTGTAGAACACCAGCACGCGTACGAACGGCGCCTCGAACGTGAAGAACACGCCGGGCTGGATTTGCGCGGTCCGCGATAGCCCACCGGCTTCCGGTGTCACGGCAAAGGTATCCGCGCAAAAGTTGCGTAGGAATGCGGCAAGGCTCGCGGCGTGCGCCTCGGGCGATACCATCCCGTCGTGGTTCCCCGCGCAGGCGAGGATCGGCGCTGGATAGTTGCGATACGGTTCGTAAAACTGGTCGTAGTAGTACGCGCCTTCGCCGAAGCTATAGACTACGTCGCCAAGCATCAACGCGAACTGTGGCACTTCGGCGGCGTTGGTTTCGTTGCAGTCGGCGGTCAGTTTATCGGCTACTTCGTTCTGGGTCGTGGGGCCTTTCGTATTGCCGCAGTCGCCCAGCGCGTGAAAAACGAGTTGCCCGGCGGCCGTGATCCTGTCGATGGCGGCGGTGTTGCCGCCCATGACTTCGGCGAGGGAGAGCTGAGGTTCCACGCCGCCTCTCGGCGCGGGAAACGGCAGTGGAAACAGCTTGTGTTCCGCATTGAGCTTGTCGATCTCCTTGTAGGCGGCGGCGTCCGATGGATGAGGCACACGAAACACCGTCGGATCGGCGGTCGGCTGGGGCTGCGCGAACACGGGCTTGTCCAGCATGCGCATCGCGGGCGGGGCGGCGGTGGCGAGCCAGGCCGCCTGGTTCGCGCTCCTGGCACGCGCGGCGGCCTTTCTGGAGGGGGCCGCGGCCTTTGCGGCCGTCTGTTTCCTGTCCTTTTCTTTCGTTGTGGTTTCTTTCGCCTTCGTTTTCGGTTTCGATTCGCGTTTTGCCGGCATGAGCGCCTCCTGACGAAGAGTAAGCGGGGAAGCGGGCGAACGGCGTTGACCGTTGCATCCGTCGAACGCTACGACACGCGTATTGCGGAAAAGTGTCGCGACCGGATCGAATTGGTTCGTTGAATTATTCAGGTTATCCGTCAGGCCGATACGCCGTTTGATCATCAAACTTCATTCGGCGTCAAACCAGTTGGGTGTTACTCCTGATGACTCACGTACCCGATGAAACGACAGGCGTTCAACCCGCGAACGGGGCGAAGGCGGCGCGCCCCAGATTGCCCAGGACGGTATCGTTTTGCGGTGTGTGGATCCGCGCGCAGAGCACATCCCGATAGTGCCGCTCCAGCGCGTTGTGGCGGCTCAGGCCAGGATTGCCGCTCGCTTCGAGCGCGAGTTCGACGGCGTCGATTGCGTTCTTGCTGACGAGATACTTGATGGTCGCGGCCTCGTTCACCGCGATCTGGCCCGTCGCGCCAGCGTCGAGCAATACCCGGTTGTTGAGGAGCAGCGCGTCGATGCGTCCCGCGGTCTGCTGAAAGCTGTCGAGACTCGCGAGAGGCGCCTTCAGGCCGGACGGCACGCGCGTCGCGGCCCATTGCACGAACCAGTCGCGTGCAGCGCGGGCCACGCCGTCGTAGATCGACGGAAGCAGCACGCTCATCCAGAGTGCCGTGACCGGGTCCATGCCGTTGGCCGGCCCGGGCGGTTGCAGGTCGACCGCATAGTCGGCCGGCACATGCACGTTGTCAAAGATCACTTCGTGGCTGCCCGTCGCGCGCATGAACCGAGATGATTCCATGGCTCGCCGAATCGAATACCGGGTGTATTGCGATGCACGAGCCATGTGCCGACGCGCGGCTCAGGCTCGTCGGTGCGTCCCCAGACAGCGAACCATGTGAGTCCGGGGCTGCCCGTCGAATAGATCTTGCGTCCATTCAGAATCCAGTGATCGCCTGCGCGCCTGCCGACTGTTGCGGGCAAGCCGCCGCGCGAGGGCGAACCCAGTTCAGGCTCGACCCGCAGCGAATTGATCAGCGCGCCACGCTCCACTGCGTCGCGCGCGATCTGCTGCTTCAACGCGACCGGCCAGTTGGGATTCGCTTGCAACCGAAGGTGATAAAGACACTGCATCACGAGGATCAAGGCGGTCGACGGTTCGCCGCGCGCAACGGCCCGAACCACCTTCAATGTTTGCGCGAGAGTCGCCTCGTGGCCGCCAAGCGCGCGCGGCACGGTAAGCGACAGCAATCCCGCGCGGCGCAGACACGCGAGGTTGTCGTGAGGAAAATGCGGACCCTGATCGAGCGCGGCCGCGCCTGCTGCGAACTCCGCAGTCAACGAAGCCAGCCAGCGATCGGCGCGTTCGCTGTTCAGATCGGCGAATGCGCAGACGGCCACGGGGTCGCGTTCGGCGTCGCGCGTGCTGTGGTGCTCGAGGTTGTGCACGGGAACGATCAGGTTGGTATCGGGATGTCGGCTCGTCATGCTCTTTACGGTGTCGGGGCGGGAAGGACGCTCGTGAATCACGGCGACGCGAGCGGGAACTGCCTGACAGGCAGTGCGGCGAGCGCCAGTCAGGCAAGTAATCGATACATGGGTAGTTCCCGCCGAAGCAGCGTACAGAAACGCTGAGAAGCCTACGATACGGACGCGCAGGTTATTACGCAAACGCATTGTTCTTCTTTGTTAATATGCGAAAACGCAATGCATTGCGGCATTGAGCGATACAGGCCAAACGCGCTAAGCTAGGACAAACCCGATCAACGTGGTGAGTCCACGTATCTTTCCGGAACCGAAAAAGATCAATGAAACTCGATGAAATTGAGGCATTTGTCGCGGTCGTGCGCAGCCAGTCGTTGAGTCAGGCAGCCGAATCGCTGACACTCACCCAGCCCGCCGTGACGCGGCGGATTCAGAATTTCGAAGAAGCACTCGGCGTCGAGCTGCTGGATCGCAATACCAAGCCGTTAAAAACCACGCCAATGGGGCGCGCGGTCTACGAGCAATGTCGCGCGATCGTGCGCGAGGTCGATGCGCTGCGCCATCTCGTCACCGACGATGCGCCGCTTGCCGGCGTGCTCAGACTCGGTGTCGCGCAAACAGTCGCGGACGTGGCGATGCTCACCGCGTTGCATGCGCTCAGACAGGCGCATCCCGAGCTTCAGGCGAGGGTATCGACAGGCTGGGGCAGTCCATTGCTGCAAAAGGTTGAAGACGGCGAACTGGATGCGGCCGTCGTGCTGTTGCCGGCCAATCGTTTGTTGCCCGAGACCCTGGTCGCCAATTCGCTTGGGGCGCTCAAGATGGCGGTGGTCGCGCGCAAGGGCAGCATGAAGAAACGCACCTATTCGCTCGCCGAATGTCAGCCCCTGGGCTGGGTTCTCAACCCGGACGGTTGCGGCTTCCGGGCGGGTCTTCAACATGCGCTCGCCGCGCAAGGCTACACGCTGAAGCTCAATCTGGAGACCCTCGGCACGGAACTGCAACTTGGCCTTGTCGCGGACGGCGTGGGGCTGGGTCTCGTCCCCGTGCCGCTCCTCAACAGGAGCACGCATGCATCTGAGCTGGACATCGTTCCGGTCACCGACTTCAAGCCCGAAATCGCGGTGTGGATGGTTCGCTCGCGCGCGCTCGGCAAGATGCAGAGCGCCATCGCCGTGTTGTCCGGGAGTATCGAGCAGAGCTTCAAGGCCGCGCGTCTCGCTCGCGCTGCGTGACACCGCACGCGTGTGCGCCGTGCAGCCGGTCCGCGCTAATCGACACGTGGACCGACACCGCCCGGATCAGATCACGAAGAAGCCATGCGTGCCGTCGCGTTCGAGCTGCGCGACCAGTCCGTATTCCCATTCCAGATAGGCGTTCATCGCTTCATGTGCGTTGTCGGTGCCTTCATAGGGCCGGCGATAGCGATCTATACGCGGCGATGCCAGAGAAGCGTCGCCCGTTTCGACCGGCAATCCTGCGCGAATCCATGCGGACGTGCCGCCTTCGAGCACCTGCACGGGCTTGCCGGTCAGCGTTGCGACCTCGGGCGCGGCGAACGGTGCAAGCACATTGGTCGCGCACGTGACGACATAGCGCTTCGCGTCGGGCAACACGCGCAGATCGTCGAAGTCGTTCGTCAGACGCGAGCGGAGCGCCCAGTGCGCGCCGGGAATATGGCCTTTGACATGATTCGCGCTGGACGTGAAGTCGAGCACGACCGTCTGGCTCTCCTTGTCCGCCAGTAGCGCGGCGAGTTGCTCCGGCGAGATCGACGGCGTCGGCGATGGCTGTGGCTTCGGGGCCTGCCATGCGCCGCTCTGGGTCAACTGGTCCGGCGACACGCCGTCGATCACATAGACGTCGATATTCATCTGCGCAAGCCACGACGCCGTCATGTTGGCGCGCACGCCATCGTCGTCGAACAGCACGACACGCGCGCCGCGCACGGGCGCAAACATCTCCGTTTCCTGCACGAGCTGGCCGCCAGGCGCACCCTGGAATCCGGATACGTGAGCCTGTTCGTACTCGGCGGGCGTCCGCACATCGAAGCGGTACGTGGTGCGTGATGCGTCCGTCGTCCACCGTGCGGCTTCTTCAAGCGACGCGCGCCCCACGCCCGCACGCTCGGCGAGCGCTTGCGCCGCCGTGCGCGCGGCGGCGAGGTTCGCCGGATCGCGCCCCGCGCCAATGTCGAACGTCCGGTTGCTGCCGTGCTGCAAGGTCTGCCCGGCGAGCGTCCAGCCGATCGTGCCGTTGCGCAACGCGGCGACGGGATTCGGCAAGCCCGCGTTGACGAGCGATTGCGTGCCGATGATGCTGCGCGTGCGTCCCGCGCAATTGACGATGACGCGAGTCTTCGCGTCCGGTGCGAGGGCCCGCGCGCGCAGGACCAGTTCCGCGCCGGGCACGCTGATGCTGCCTGGAATGTTCATCGTCTGATACTCGTCGAAGCGGCGCGCATCGAGCACGACGACATCCTCGCCATTCTGCAACAGCGCATCGACGGCCTGCGCCGACAACGAAGGCGTATGCCGTCGCGCCTCGACGAATTCGCCGAACGCCTTGCTCGGCACGTTGACGTCGCGAAACACTTCACCGCCGGCCGCGATCCAGCCCTTCAGGCCACCTGCGAGCTGCGTCACGTCGGTATAGCCGAGCGCGGTGAGTCGCTCGGCGGCGCGCGCGGCAAATCCTTCGTCCGCATCGAGCAGCACGATCGGAATGCCCGGGCGCGGCAGACGTGTGTACGCTTCCACCTCAATTTTCGACAGCGGGAAGTTTGCAGCGAACAGCGGATGACTCTGCGCGTGCGGATCTTCCTCGCGCACGTCGAGCAACGCGATCTCGCGTCCGGCGAGCAGCGCTTCCCGCACATCCTGGTAAGTACGTTCGCGATATGACTTCATGAAAGACGGAGTTCCTTGCTGAGGTCCCACAGATTGGGGACGGTGTCGTTCGAATAGCCTGAAATGAAGGGCTTGGGCGTTGCACCGGGTGGATACGTCGAGCGATGGATCGCGCCGATGTTCGCGCCATAAACATGAATGCTGATGGACACGCGGTCGTCGTATGCATTACGGACGCGGTGAATGTCGCCGATGTTCGGAGAGACGGCTTCGACCGCGCCGCGCTCGAGCCGCACTTCATCGCCTGTCTGGCGCGGCGTGCCGTCGCGATCGCGCACGAAAGACGCCGCGAGTTCCGCGCCGCGAAGCACGCCGATCAAACCCCATACCGTGTGGTCGTGAATCGGCGTTTGCTGGCCCGGTCCCCAGACGAAGCTGACCACGGAGAATCGCTGGCGGACGTCGGCATAGAGCAGGAATTGCTGATAGCGATCCGCCGATGGTTGCACGTAGGCATCGGGCAACCAGTCGTCGACGCTGATCAACTCGCTCAACGCGGTCGCGCCGCGTTCGAGCAGGTCGGCTTCGCTGGCGGCCGTGTCGACCAGTTCCGCGATGGTGCGCACAAAGTGCCGAAGTTTGCGAATAGCCATCAGTCGAGCAACTCCGGTTCGGCAACGACCAGACCTTCATAAAGGCTCTCGAATGAATATTGCGCGCCGCCTGGCCGCCCGACCTGCGCGTGCGTCAACGCCGCCATCTCGTGAGGAATCGGCTGCGGCTTGCCTGCAGCCTCCGCGAGCAGTTGCGCATGACACGCGTTGTCGAGCGCGAGGTACCACCAGGCCGCCGCTTCGACTGTCGGGCCGGCGGTCAGAATGCCGTGGTTCTTCAATATGACCGCCTTGAAGTTGCCCAGCGCGGCGGCAATGCGTGCGCCTTCCGTCGTATCCAGCACCACGCCTCTGAAGTCGTCGAAGAGCGCGTGGTCCTCGTAGAAGGAGCACGAATCCTGCGTGAGCGGGTCGAGTGTGCGGCCGAGCGTCGACCATGCCTTGCCATACAGCGAATGCGTGTGAGCAGCCGCGACGATGTCGGGACGCGCTTCGTGAATCGCGGCGTGGATCGCGAATGCCGCCTGATTGACGGGCCCCGCGCCAATCACGATTTCGCCCCGGCTATTGACCAGCAGCAGGTCCGACACGCGCATGCGTCCGAAATGCCGGCCGAGCGGATTGACCCAGAAGTGGTCGGTCCATTCTGGGTCCCGTGCGGTGATATGGCCGGCGAGCCCTTGCGCGAACCCGGCCTGGGCAAACAGGCGAAACGCGCCGGCGAGCCGTTCCTGACGATGGCGGCGCTCCTCGGCCACGGTTCTTGCGGGGCCGTTCTCGTCGAACCAGAACTTGCGGATCGGCGGGTCGCGAAACGGCAAGGTGGAAGATTGGCGGCGTAGGGTGCTCATGATCTCGCGTTCCGTTCAGGCCGCATGGCGCGCGCGCGACGTCAATTCGCGCGTCGCGGGAATCAGTTCTCTGCCATAGTCGATCGCGTCTTCGAGAGGATCGAAGCCGCGGATCAGGAACGTCGTCACGCCGAGTTCGTGATACTCGGAGAGCGTTTGCGCGACCTGTGCGGGCGTGCCGACCAGCGCGGTCGAATTCGACCGGCCGCCGATTTCTCGCGCGACCGCGGTCCACAAGCGCTCGTCGGCGCGTACGCCGTCACCCGCCGCCGCGAGCAGACGCCGCGCACCTTCGCTCTGTTGCGGGCCGCCGCGCGAAAAGCCTTGCTGGACGCGCAGCCGGCGCGTCTCTTCGAGGATGTGTTCCGCCCGTTCCCACGCCGCCTTTTCGGTCGGCGCGAGAATCGGCCGGAACGATACCGAGAAGCGCACGGTCCGCCCGTGCTTCGCGGCCTCGGCGCGCACGCGCGTGATCTGTTCGAGTACCTGCTGCTTCGATTCGCCCCATAGCGCGTAGACGTCGGCATGTTTGCCGGCGACTTCGAGCGCGGGGGCCGACGCGCCGCCGAAATAGATCGGTACGTGCGGTGTCTGCTTCGGTTTCACGTCGGAGAACGCCTGATCGAAGCGATAGAAGCGGCCTTCGTGGTCGAACGGCTTGTCTTCCGTCCACACGCGCCGAAGGATCTGAAGGTATTCGTCGGTGCGGGCATATCGCTCGTCGTGGCTCAGATAGTCGCCATCGCGGCGCTGGTCCTCGTCGCTGCCGCCCGAGATGAAGTGCACCGCGAGACGGCCACCCGAGAAATGGTCGAGCGTCGCGATTTGCCGCGCGGCAAGCGTCGGTGATACAAAGCCGGGGCGATGCGCGAGCATGAAGTGCACGCGTGACGTGACGCTGGCCGCGTAGGAAATCGTCATTGCGGCGTCGGGGCTCGTCGAGCTGTGAGGGACCAGAATGCGGTCGAACCCCGCGTTTTCGTGCGCCTGAGCGAAGGCGCGCACGTAGTCGACGTCGATTGCAGGGCCGTTGGGCGCATGCGTTTCAGACAATTTTCGTTGCTGGATCATGCCAATGAATTCGACGCTCACGTTCGCTCCTATTGATCTCTCAATCCCGCCAGGCGGGAGGGTTTGCGGAGCAGGCGAGTGCACGAGGCCACGCCTGCAGGGTCAATGCAGGCTAACACCGGGTTATGCGCAGGTTAAATAGTAAATTCAGATAAACATATCGAACACGCATGATAGGCGCGCGCCGCCGGGTTTCCCTGAGGTGTTTCCTCGGGATTCCGGCTAATTTTTAGTATTCTCGAAGTCCCTATGGACGGACACGCGCGGCTTACCGTGAGCCCAACCCGTCATTTGCAACTTCAGCGGAGAGGACATGATCCAACCGATCGATGTTCGTGCAGTCGCCGGCTGCACGCGTGAAGGTTATTCGAATCAGGTACTGACCAGCGTGAATGACCACGACGTCCACTTGAGCGTCATGGACGGGCCGTATTTGTGGCATCTGCATCCGAACTCGGACGAAACATTTTTCGTCGTTGAAGGCGTGCTCACCGTCGACTTCGAGGATGGATCAGTCGACCTCCAGGCGGGCCAGATGCTGACGGTGCCCGCAGGTATGCGCCATCGCACGCGGCCGGCGGGTGCACGCTCTGTCAACCTAACGGTTGAAAAGTCTGATCTGACTACCGTGCAGTGCGAAGCACCGCCGCATTGGATGAGGTCGCCATAAGACAGGTCAAACCGTCGAGCAACTCGCTCGGGATCAACCGCGACAGCACGGCGGCCAGGCTAATGCCCGCGTTGGTCGTCACCGCTAGCAGCCCCGGCAGCGCCGCTGAGCTGTTTTCATTCGCTGCGATCACAGACGAGCCGCCGCCAGAGGTCGCAACCGCAGGGCACAATCGGGGTATCGTCATCGACAGACCTGAGAACTTTGACGTGTGGTTGGATTCCAATCCATGAGATTTGGCAGCCGCGCACGACTCTCGATGATCGGGACCGGCTGTATCATGAGCATCGACTCGCGGCGTGAGCCGCTTTGGCTTTGCGATTCACGTAGTTCTGGAAGCCGGCAACCATGACTGTCGCAACAGTTGGCAGCCCATGAATGGACCTTTGGATTCAACCTTGCGCGCTGTGCGCGGATCTCTACGGGCAGCCGTCAACTGCGATCCCGCACCGCGATCTCACGCTCAATGGCGTTGGGGCGGTGAAGGATGCGCGGGCAGAGGAGCACTACACCTGTATTCGGTGCCGTGCGGTGTTTGCGCGAATTCTTGCCGGACCGCCGGCGCGGCAGATCTGGCTGCTACTTAACGCCGGGCAGCATTAGTCCATGCCAGGCCGCTCGCGCGTGCTGCATGAGCCCCCATGCTTGCGCGCCTCGCATGCGATGTTCAGAAGCGCGCGAAGGCACTCACAAGCCGGTTAAAGGCACCGGCATTCGACACATTCATCCCATGCGACGCACCTTCGATGGTCTGCCGCTCGGCATGGTCGATCCATTCGGCGAGCTTTTCGACGGTGTTGCGAAACATCCGAGGACTCTTCTGGCCGTCGATCAGCAACGTCCTGCACTTCACGTCGCGCGCCGCGTCACGGGAATAGGCGGGCAACGGGTCGCGCACCTGTTTGGGCAGCGTGCCCGCGTTGTCGATTGCCATGGTGCGAAACGCAACCGGGCTTCTGCGCCATGATCCGGGCGCGCTCACCGAGTCGACGAACAGCTCCAGTCCAGCGTCGATCTGCTGATCTTCGATGAGTTCGGCGACGCGTGCGCGCAACACATTGGTCGATGCGGGCAGAGACGCATCCAGCATCCCCTCGATCTGCAGCGGACCGCCCGGGTCCGCGAGCGTCAATGATTTCACGAGCCGCGGATGCTCGCGTGCGACATGAAACGCGATGCAGCCGCCACGCGAATGCCCGACCAGATGGACGGGCGCGAGGCCGATTGCGTCGATGAACTCGGCCAGCTCGGCCACGTGCGTCTGCCAGCCGAACTCGCCCTGGATACATGCCTCGCTCGCCGGCCAGTAGTGGCTCAGGCTCACCGTGATGCATCTGAAATGCTGCGACAGCGCCGCGGTCTGCGCGCTCCAGTAGCGGTAGTCGCACAGCGAACCATGCACGAATAGCAGCGGTTCCCCTTCTCCGCACTCGAGATACGGCACGCAGATGCCGGATGCGATCGTCGCAAACGACAGTTCTGGTACGGCAAGCAATGAGAAATCGGTACGGGCGTTCATTGACTGGCTCCTTTTGCGGCCACTATGCCCGATGTCGATTTCCTGGAAAATCGCGTAATATTGATCGAATCTATCTATTTTTCTGATACCAGCATTGAAAGCTCTCGACCTGGACGTCATGACGATGATCGTCGCGGTGGCCGACACCGGTAACATCAGCCGGGCGGCTGAGGTGGTGCATCGTTCGCAATCGGCGGTAAGCATGCAGATCAAGACGCTTGAAACCGCGCTGGGCAAGCCGCTTTTCGTCCGCAAACCGAGAAATGTCGTCCCGACCCAGGACGGCGAGGTCCTGCTGACCTACGCTCGCCGCATGCTGGCATTGCGCGACGAGGCGTGGGCCGCGGTGGTTCGGCCAGACGTGACCGGACGCGTGAGCATCGGCGTGCCGGACGACTACGCTTCCTCGCTGCTGCCGCCGATTCTCAAGAAATTTTCCGCGACCTATCCGAAGGTGGAGATTCAGGTCGTGGGGTTGCCGAGCGTTGCGCTTGCGCCAATGGTGAAAGACGGTTCGGTCGATCTGGTATGCGCAACGCGAGTCAAGGGTTTGTCGGGGGAGTTCATTCGCTTCGAGCCGATGGAGTGGGCAGCGGCGCCGAGCGCCGATGAAATCTGGCGCGAGAGGCCCCTGCCGATCGCGGTGTTCCTGCCGGGCAGCGTCGCGCGGGAAAACGCAATTCGTAGCCTCGAGCGCGCGAAGATCACTTACCGGACTTCGTATGAAAGTCCGAGTCTGCTCGGTCTGCTTTCCATGGCCGAGGCTGGGCTCGCGGTTGTGTCGCTGGCTCGCTGTGCCGTGCCGCCGCACTTCGTGCTGCTCGGCCAAGCTCACGGCTTACCAAAGATTGACGCCCTTGAAATGGTGCTCGCGCGGAGCACCGGATCAAGGCGGCCGCCATGCGAATTTCTCGCGGAGAAAATTCTCGCGGAATTGAGGCGCTAGTTGTAGACACCGGTGGTACGGAAAGGACGTGAGCCGCGTGCTGGTGAACCTGTTCGAAACAGCCGTCGTCCAGACGATGGGCGGCCCGCGCAAACGTGCTTGACGGGCGAATTCTGCGGCAAGGCATTGGCGATCGAGCACGACGGTGAAGTCTATTCATGCGATCACTACGTGTACCCGGCGTACTCGCTGGGCAACATACTTACGATACATCTCGGCGAAATGGCATTCTCGAAACACTAGCAAAGCTTCGGCTACGCAAAGCGCGATTCTCTTCCTGATTTCTGCCGCAAGTGTAAGCACCTGAATCTGTGCTGGGGGGAGTGTCCGAAGAACCGTTTCGTGCGAAGCCCCGACG
Organism: Paraburkholderia sp. RL18-085-BIA-A; assembly: GCF_046027075.1. Classification (NCBI taxonomy): domain Bacteria; kingdom Pseudomonadati; phylum Pseudomonadota; class Betaproteobacteria; order Burkholderiales; family Burkholderiaceae; genus Paraburkholderia; species Paraburkholderia sp. RL18-085-BIA-A. The sequence goes on from NZ_JARESU010000061.1 coordinate 28,880, forward strand.
GGGAGCCCGGATTGAACTATCTGTGCTCGGGCATCCGTCGCTTTCATGACTACGCGGGCCCAGCGCTCAGACAGTTGGCAAAGCATTGCGCCTGATTGAAACCCGCTCTCGCGAATCAACGCCGCGACGAGTTGTCCGCCGGCCCGAACGGCGGCGCATTCTGTATAGCCTGCGCGTTGCCCGACTCCTCCGGGGATGTGGCCGGCGCCGCGTACCACCCTTCGCGCGGAACAACGACGTTGGCGGCGGGCTGCCCCATAAAGTGCGGCGACATGATCTGCACGTCGTATTCGTTGAACACGTCGACGATATGGCTGTGCAACTCGCTCAGAATGACGGGGCGGAGGTTGGGGTCCGCCACGGCAACATGCAGGGCGTACTCGATATAGAAGTCAGATAAGGCTTGCTGCAAAACAAAAGGAGGCGGGGTATCGAGCGTCTGTCTGGTGCGCGCCGCGGCAAGCGCCAGCATCACCTGCACCTGCCGCCACGGCGTGTCGTAGCCGATCGTGACCGAGGCCGTCAGGAAAGCGGGCGGCTTGCCTTCACGGTTTGAATAATTGCAGACCACCGAGCCCACCACGACCGCGTTCGGAATCGTGACTTCCTCCTGGCGGACGTTCGTCAACTTGACCGACAGCGTGTCCACGCTCACCACGGTTCCTGTCAGATCGCCGATCTTGACCATGTCGCCCTTGTGGAAAGCGCGGCTATACGTGACGACGATGCCGCTCATCAATTGATTCACGATCCCGGACGACCCCAGCGTGACCATCAGGCCGAGCAGCACGCTCAAGCCCTTGAAGACATCGCTCTGCGCGCCGGGCAGATACGGATACGCAAAAGTCAGCGCCAGCGCCCAGACGACGATGCTCACGATGCGGCGGGTGGCGCCGGCCGTATCCGGGTGCAGTCCGGGGATCGTCAGATTACGCTGCTGCACCGCACGAAAGACGTTATCGAGCAGATTCTGAAGCGCACGCGTGAGCAGAAAAATGACCACGACCGTGATGATTCCCGGGATCGCGTTGACGATCGCCGAGGCGATGTCGTTGGCCAGCGACCAGAGAAAACCGCTTAGGCGAGCGCCCATCGGCTCCGATGCGGGGAACCGCTCCAGCACGACGATCAGGTAGAGGTAAATGAGGGCTGCGGCGAGGAAGAGCGACATCAATTGCACGATCTGTCGCGCGAGGTGGAAGGCCGAGCCGGTCCAGTCAAAGCTCTTTGCCGTGCGCCGCAGGACATGGGCTTCGACCGCGTACTGAATGCGCGCCTGGAGCCACGTTTGCATACGGCCGATCAGCCAGATCGCCGCAACGAGAATGACCGTCGCGAGGACCGAATACAGAATGCCGCGAACGATGTTCGGCCAGTGCAATTGCGCGCGCCGCGCCGCCAGAGCGGCATCGAGCCGGGACTGAGTCTCGGTGGCGACGTCGTCGAACGGGCGGGTGTCGGCAGGATCGACATCGTCCTGAAGGAGCGCGAACAGAATACGATCGCCGCGCCGGAATATGACGCCCCGTTGCTCGCCCAGCGAGCCATGGACCGTTTGGGTCGGCAGTTCGAGCGTGCGCTCCGAGAGCCCTTCGAGCACCGCCTGTGTGCGCCGCGCGCGCTGCTCCGGCGTGGCGCCGCTCAGGCTCGCGCGAAAGGTCGCGATGGGGCGGTCCATGAGGGTGACATCGGCGGACGTTGCGCCCGTTGCTGCAGGCGCGCTGGCTTGGGCCTGTGCATCGGCGGCATAGAGCAAAAACGAAACCACGGCAAGCATGGCGCCGACGATGCCCCGAAGTGCCCACAACATGAGTTTGCGCGAGAACGCATGGTCGGCTGGACATGCAAATCCACGCAGTCCGTCGACCGAAGATCTGCGCAACGCTGAAGCGCTTGCCGTCATTTGCCTGGGGCTCCAATGCTAAATACGGTCGAGCAAACTCTCACGCAGGGCCGTTAGTTTTTCAGTCCGCAACGTAGATTAGTTGACCGGGTCCGTTGCTGTCACCAGGAAAAGGGGAAAAGCGTGCGCGAGCGCATTCAGGCGGCTACGCTCGTTCAGGTGCTGCCCGACCAGAGCAGCTGTCTCGACGATGCGTACGCGCTGTGGCTGCAGACGCCGCATCTGCCGAGGAAGGTGCGCTTCGCGGTCGATGCTCTCGCGGCCGGGTTGCCCGAGTTCATGATGTGAATTCGAAGCCCCGCGGCAAATGCACGAATAAGGTGCCGCATCGGCATACGCGAGTGCGTACCATCACCCGAACGGGGCAGAAATCCGCTGCAATGCGCCGGAATGCGGAGATTTCCGCATGGCACGCTTCTCGCTTAAGAACGAGGGCAAGGAGCCGGCGCATCATCCGGTTCGCACACAATCTGGAAATGGACGGCTAGGGTTCCGGCCTGCTTCACGCAGGCGCTGGTCCGAGAGCCGTCGACCTCAGGCGAGGTTACACGGCGGGACAAAAGCCCGGGAGAGAACGCGATGTTCGCGCTGCTCCCTGCCGTCGCTAACCGTCCCTTCCGAGGTCAACCTCATGCGCAAGCTCGTTCGCTTTCTCGGCATCGCCGCTGTCTCCCTCGCCACCTTCGCTTCTACTTCCGCGTTTGCCGCAGGCCGTACCGACTTCAAGGTTTGCTGGACCATCTACGCCGGCTGGATGCCGTGGGGTCAGGCAAAGACCCAGGGCATCGTGTCGAAGTGGGCCAAAAAATATGGCATCAACGTCGATGTCGTGCAACTGAACGACTACGTCGAGTCCATCAATCAGTACACTGCCGGCAAGTTCGATGGCTGCGCGATGACCAATATGGATGCGCTGACCATTCCGGCCTCGGGCGGCGTGGATTCGACGGCGCTGATCGTCAGCGACTATTCGAACGGCAACGATGGCGTGCTCATCAAGGGCAAGGGCAAGCAGATTGCCGACCTGAAGGGCCAGCAGATCAATCTGGTCCAGTTCTCCGTTTCGCACTACCTGCTGGCGCGCGCTCTCGAGAGCGCGCATATGAGCGAGCGCGATCTCAAGGTGGTGAATACGTCCGATGCGGACATCTCCGGCGCGTTTGCGACGCCCGCGGTCCACAACGCGGTGACGTGGAACCCGATGCTCGCTGACCTGAAGGCGCAGCCGAACGTCACCGAGGTCTTCGACTCCAGCAAGATCCCCGGCGAAATCATGGACATGATGGTGGTCAACACCAGGACCCTGCACGACAACCCCGCACTCGGCAAGGCGCTGACCGGCGCATGGTTCGAGATGGTCGCGCTGATGCACGCCAACAACGGCGACAGCACCGCCGCGCTCACCGCGATGGCCAAAGCATCGGGCACCGATCTCTCGGGCTTCAAGGGTCAACTGTCGACGACCGCGCTGTTCTATACGCCGAAAGCCGCGCTCGATTTCGTCACCAGCCCCGACATGCCGAAGATCATGACGCGCGTCGCCAGGTTCTCGTTCGATCACGGTCTGCTCGGACAGGATGCCAAAAGCGCGGACGTGGTCGGCATGGCGTTCGATAAGGGCGTCGTGATCGGCAACAAGAGCAACGTCAAGCTGCGGTTCGATCCGACCTACGTCGAAATGGCGGCGGCCGGAAAGCTCTGAGCCGAACACCCACGCATTCGACAAGGCGGCCATCCATGCGACTCATCAATCGACATCCCAGCCGAAGCGGCGGCTTGATGCTGCTGTTGCTGCCGTTCATCGTGCTGATGGCGGTGTATTTCACCGGGTCGTCGATGCGGCTCAAGGCCAACCCCGACGACAAGCTGCTGCCGGGCGCGACGCAGATGAGCGAGGCCATCAAGGAGGTCGCTTTCACCGAGGACAAGCGCACGGGCGAGTATCTGCTGTGGGCCGATACGGTATCGAGCTTGCGGCGTCTCGGCATCGGCCTCGTCGTGAGCGCCGTGATTGCGCTGGTGGCGGCCATCGCGACGGGATCGTTGCCGTTGGCGAGCGCCACGTTTTCACCGTTCATCACGGTGATCTCGATGATCCCGCCGCTCGCGGTGCTGCCGATTCTGTTCATCGTGTTCGGCCTCGACGAATTGTCGAAGGTGGTGCTGATCGTGGTCGGCATTACTCCGATGATCATCCGTGACCTGCATTCGCGGGCCCGTGAAATCCCGGCCGAGATGTGGGTCAAGGCGCAGACGCTCGGCGCAACCAGTTGGACGCTGATTCTGCGTCTAGTGCTGCCGCAATTGCTGCCGCGTCTGCTGGTGGCGATGCGTTTGTCGCTCGGCGCGGCGTGGCTCTTTCTCATCGCGGCGGAAGCGATCGCTGCGACGGACGGCCTCGGCTACCGCATCTTTCTGGTGCGCCGCTACCTCGCGATGGACGTGATCCTGCCTTACGTCGCGTGGATCACGCTGCTCGCGTGGCTCATCGACGAACTGCTGCGCCGCCTGACGCAATGGTCGTTCCCCTGGTATGGGGGCGCACGATGATCGAAGTTCGCAACGTCTGGAAGGAATACGGCGATCAGGTCGTTCTCGAACGATTGAACCTGCGCATCGAAGAGGGCGAGTTCTGTTCGATGGTCGGCGCATCGGGCTGCGGCAAGTCCACCTTTCTGCGGCTGTTGCTGGGCCAGGAGCGCGCAACGCGTGGCGAGATTCTGCTGGACGGCGAACCGTTACCCGGCGAACCCGATGAACATCGCGGCGTGGTGTTTCAGCGCTATTCGGTGTTCGACCATCTCACGGTGATCCGCAACGTGATGCTGGGACTCGAATTGCCGCGCGCGAAGTTCACGGGCCGGCTGTTCGGTGCGCGACGGCGTGCGGCGCGTGACGAGGCCGCAGCGATGCTGGAACACGTGGGCCTTGGCGCGGCGTTGGACAAATATCCGCAGCAACTGTCGGGTGGCATGCAACAGCGCCTGGCGATTGCCCAGGCGCTGATGATGAAGCCGCGCGTGCTGCTGCTCGATGAGCCCTTCGGCGCGCTCGATCCCGGCATCCGCAAGGACATGCACGAATTGCTGCTGAGTCTGTGGCGCGAATCGAAGCTGACGATCTTCATGGTCACGCACGACCTGAAGGAAGGCTTCACGCTCGGCAGCCGCGTGCTGGTGTTCGACAAAGTCCGTGTCGATCCTCACGCACCCGGCGCCTACGGCGCGCGCATCACCTACAACATTCCGCTCGACCACAGCCGCGGCTTGGCGTCGTCCCTCCATATGGCCCGGGCCGCGGTGGAAGGCGCGTCCCGTGTCGAAGCGGTCTCAGCCTGACAGGAGTCTTAACCCCATGGATCTGCTACTCGAAGAAACCGTCCCCGGCGGCGGCCATGCATCGTTGATCGTCAAGCGCGGGCAGTCGTTGCGCATTACCGACCTGCGCGGCGGCGCGAACGTCAGCGTCATGTTGATCAATGCAAACGAGAAGAGTGAACGGCTCAACCTGCCCGACACGCTGAAGTGCCAGCACACGGCGAAACTCACGGCCGGCCATTGCCTGTACTCCGATATGGGCCGCGTGCTCGCCGCAATCGTGGCGGACACCTGTGGATGGCACGACAGCATCGGCGGCGTATCGAATGCGGACGAAGTCCGCGAACGCTACGGTATGGGCCGTTATCAGGAACTGCGCAACGCGTTCTATCGCAATGGCACCGACAATCTGCTCGTCGAGCTGGGCAAGTGGGGGCTCGACATCCGGGACCTGCTGATGACGCTCAATCTCTTTAGCCGTGTCGATGTCACGGACGAGGGCGCGCTGAATTTCGTGCCCGGCAATTCGAAGGCCGGCGACTACGTCGACCTGTATGCGCCGATGAACACGCTCGTCGTGCTCACCGCGATCCAGCATCCGCTCGATCCGCATCCGGAATATGCGCCCAAACCGGTCAAGCTTGCGTTGAGCCACGCGGAGCGCGGCGTCGCAGAACTCTGCCGAACCGCATGCGAGGAAAACGTACGCGGTTTCATCAATACCGATCGTCTCTTTCTTTGAGCGGAGCCCCGACCCCATGACAACGACGCTTACAGTCAGCGATAAACGGCCGGAGCACGCGGTGTTTCGCGAAACACTCGCGGCCGGAGAACCGTGGCTTCACGAACTGAAGGCTGGGCAGACACTGCGCATTCTCGATCTGGAAGGCAATCAGGCCGTCGATACGCTGTTCTACAGTCTCGCCGATCCGCGTGAACGTTTCGACCCGCAACGCACGCTGCGCCGGCAGAAAAGCCTGTACCTGACGACGGGCACTGTGCTGTATTCGAACCTCGGCAAGCCGATGCTGACTATCGTCGCCGATACCTGTGGGCGTCACGATACGCTCGGCGGCGCTTGCGCGCAGGAGAGCAACACGGTGCGCTACGCGCTGGAAAAGCGCTACATGCATAGCTGCCGCGATAACTACCTGCGCGCCTGTGCTCACGACGGACGTTTGTCGAAGCACGACATTGGCGCGAACATCAACTTCTTCATGAACGTGCCGGTGACGTCCGAAGGCGGTCTGACCTTCGAAGACGGCATCTCGGCGCCAGGCAAGTACGTCGAATTACGCGCGGAAATGGATGTGATCGTGCTGATTTCCAACTGCCCGCAATTGAACAATCCGTGCAATGCCTATAACCCGACGCCCGCGGAGTTGCTGATATGGAATTGAAGCGTATCCGCAACTGGCTTTACTTCGTCATGCTGGTTCGCTCCGGACGATGCTGCACCTGCACGCGCGAACAACTGACCCACGCAGATCGCTGACACGGACCTCTGCCGCGGACGACCGCGGCATGCATTCCCACGTGGCGGGACGGCCCGCCCATGAATCAAGATTCCCTTCATGTTCGAGAAAATCCTGATCGCCAATCGCGGCGCGATTGCGTGCCGCATCCTTAGAACGCTGCGCGAACTCGAAGTCACCGGTGTCGCCGTTTACGCGGAAGCGGATCGCGCGAGCCTTCACGTGAGCGAGGCGCCCATCGCGCACGGTCTCGGCGATGGCCCGGCGTCGGCCACTTACCTCGATATGGACAAGATTCTCGAGATCGCTCGCCGTGAGAACGTCCAGGCGATCCATCCGGGCTACGGTTTTCTGTCGGAGAACGCAAGCTTCGGCGAAGCGTGCGAAGCGGCAGGCATTGCGTTCATCGGACCGACGCCCGCGCAATTGCGGGCCTTTGGTCTGAAGCACACGGCTCGCGCAATCGCGGCGGAAGAGGGCGTGCCGATGCTCGAAGGCACCGGCTTGCTCGACGATCTGCCCGCGGCGCTCGAAGCGGCAGCGGTGATCGGCTATCCGGTGATGCTGAAAAGCACCGCGGGCGGCGGCGGCATCGGCATGCGGGTGTGCTGGAACGTCGAGGAACTGAGCGCGCATTTCGAGGTGGTCAAGCGCCTCGGCCAGAATAACTTCAGCGATGCCGGCGTGTTCCTCGAAAAGTACATCGAGCGGGCGCGGCATCTCGAAGTGCAAATCTTCGGCGACGGTTGTGGCGATGCGATCGCGTTGGGTGTGCGCGATTGCTCGGTGCAGCGGCGCAACCAGAAGGTGCTCGAGGAAACCCCTGCACCCTGCTTGCCGGACGGCATGTCGGCCGCATTGTGCGCCGCCGCCGTGAAGCTTGCAAAGGCGGTGAATTACCGCTCGGCCGGCACGGTCGAATTCGTCTACGACAGTGCCGCGCAGCAGTTCTATTTCCTCGAGGTGAATACGCGCCTGCAGGTCGAGCACGGCGTGACCGAGCAGGTCTGGGGCGTGGATCTCGTGCGTTGGATGATCGAACTGGCCGCGGGCACGCTCGCGCCGTTGCGAGAACTCGCGATGGAATTGCAGCCGCAGGGCCACGCGATCCAGGCGCGGCTCTATGCCGAAGACCCGGGCCGCGAGTTCAAGCCGAGCCCGGGCTTGCTGACCGACATCGAGTTTCCGCGCGCCGACGGCCGCGCGCTGCGCATCGATACATGGGTGGAAGCGGGGTGCGAAGTGCCGCCCTACTTTGACCCGATGCTGGCGAAAGTGATCGCGTGGTCGCCGACGCGCGACGCGGCACGCCTTGCGCTGAATAACGCGTTGAGGAACACTCGCATCTACGGCGTGGAGACGAATCGCGACTATCTGCGGCAGATCCTCGACGATCAGCCGTTCGCATCGGGCGAACCGTGGACGCGCTGTCTCGAAGGGCTCAAGTATCGGGCGAGCACGATCGAGGTGGTCAGCGGCGGCACGCAGACGACCGTGCAGGATTATCCGGGCCGTCTCGGCTATTGGGCTGTCGGCATTCCGCCTTCGGGTCCGATGGACGACCGTGCGCTGCGGCTTGGCAACGGGCTGCTCGGCAATGTCGCGGACGCTGCCGCGCTCGAAATCACCATGAGCGGGCCGAGCTTGCGTTTCAACACGGATGCGGTCGTTGCTGTGACGGGCGCGCATTTGTCCGTGTTGCTCGACGATATCGAACAGCCGTTGAACACGACTCTCTTTGTCGCCGCCGGTTCTACGCTCGCGCTCGGCACGATCCGTGGCGCGGGCGCGCGAGCCTACCTGTGCGTGCGCGGCGGATTCGATGTCGCGGTGTATCTCGGCAGCCGCAGCACCTTCACGCTCGGCCAGTTCGGCGGACATGGCGGGCGTGCGCTGCGTGCGGGTGATGTACTGCATCTTCACCCGTTGCAGGACGAACGCGCGGGCGCGGTGCTTGCCAACGTCCCTGGGTTGGAAACCGTGCGTACATTGCGCGTGATTTACGGTCCGCACGGCTCGCCGGAGTACTTCAGTCCGCGTTATATCGAGCAGTTTTTCGACACCGAATGGGAGATCCATTTCAACTCCAGCCGCACCGGCGTGCGTCTGATCGGACCGAAGCCGGAGTGGGCGCGTGAGGACGGCGGCGAGGCGGGACTGCATCCGTCGAACATTCACGATAACCCGTATGCGGTCGGCGCCGTCGATTTCACCGGCGACATGCCCGTGATTCTCGGACCCGACGGCCCGAGCCTTGGCGGCTTCGTTTGTCCGGTGACGATCATTGAGGCGGACCTTTGGCAAATCGGCCAGTTGAAAGCCGGTGACAAGGTACGTTTCGTGCCGGTGCGGATCGATGAGGCGCGCGAGGCCGCGCGCCAACGTTTGCGTGAATTGCAGACGCTCGAAATCGAGGCGAAACCGGCAGTCACGAAGGCGGCAGCGCTTACATCGCCGATCGTGCTCGATACCGGAACGGATCGCGAACGGCTCGTCGCACGTGTTTCCGGCGACACGCATCTGCTGCTCGAAATCGGCCCGGCGGAACTCGATCTCGTATTGCGTTTTCGCGGCCATGCACTGATGCAGTCGCTCGAAGCGATGGCGCTGCCGGGTGTGATCGATCTCACACCCGGCATCCGCTCACTGCAGATTCACTATCAGCCTGAAACTTTGCCTCTGCCACAGTTGGTGGCGATCGTCGAGCGCGCATGGCAGCACGTCCTGTTGCAGAAGGATTTGCGCGCGCCTTCGCGGATCGTGCACCTGCCGCTGTCGTGGGACGATCCCGCGTGCAGGCTCGCGATCGACAAATACATGACCACGGTGCGCAAGGACGCGCCCTGGTGTCCGAGCAATCTCGAGTTTATCCGCCGCATCAACGACCTCGACTCCATTGATGCCGTCAAACAGATCGTCTTCGATGCCAGCTATCTCGTGATGGGGCTCGGCGACGTGTATCTCGGCGCGCCGGTCGCGACGCCGCTCGATCCGCGCCACCGGCTGGTGACCACCAAATACAACCCGGCGCGCACGTGGACGGCGGAGAACTCGGTCGGTATCGGCGGCGCGTATCTGTGCGTGTATGGGATGGAGGGGCCAGGCGGTTACCAGTTCGTCGGCCGCACGTTGCAGATGTGGAACCGCTACCGCGAACTCGCGGATTTCGCCGGGCGGCCATACCTGTTGCGCTTCTTCGACCAGATCCGCTTCTACGAAGTGCCTGCCGACGAACTGCTGCGCATTCGCGCGGACTTTCCGCTCGGGCGATATCCGTTGAAGATCGAGGTAACCGAGTTGTCGCTGGCCGACTATCAAACGTTTCTGACGCGCGAATCCGCCGGCATCGAGCAATTCCGCGCGCGGCAGCAAGCCGCGTTTCAGGCCGAACGCGAGCGCTGGCGCGAGGCGGGAACGGCGGAGGAGAGCTTCGACGCGCCGGTCACCGAGGGCGCGGAACTGACGCCGCTGAAAGATGGGGAAACTGCGGTGGACAGCGAAATTGCGGGCAGCCTCTGGCAGGTGCGCGTGAGTTCCGGCGATACGGTCGAGGCAGGCGACGTGCTACTCGTCATCGAGTCGATGAAGATGGAAATCTCCGTGTGCGCACCGTGTGCGGGGACCGTCGGCGAAATTCACGTGGCGCCGGGCTCTGCGGTACGCGCAGGACAGCGTGTTGCCGTCATCGAACATCTTTGATTTCCGGAGAAAACATCTATGTCTTCATTCGATCTGCGCCTGTCCTCGCTGCGCGCCGCTTACCGTGCCGGGACGCTCACGCCGCGCAAGCTGATCGGCGAGCTTCTGGCGAAAGCCGCTGCACTGAATCCCGAGTTTCATCTGTTCATTCACCTTCTGAGCGAAGCGGAAGTCGCGCCCTATCTTGACTGGCTGGACACTCAGGATATCGAATCATTGCCGCTTTACGGCATTCCGTTCGCGATCAAGGACAACATCGATCTGGCCGGGATTCCGACCACGGCCGCGTGTCCCGCGTTCGCCTATACGCCGGCCGAGTCGGCTACGCTCGTCGCGCAGTTGATCTCACTGGGCGCCGTGCCGCTCGGCAAGACCAATCTCGATCAGTTCGCCACCGGCCTGAACGGCACTCGTTCACCGTACGGCAAGTGCCGCAACAGCGTGCATCCCGACTATCCGTCGGGCGGATCGAGCGCGGGGTCGTCCCTAGCCGTCGCGCTGGGCGTCGCGAGTTTTGCGCTCGGCACCGACACGGCGGGCTCCGGGCGCGTGCCGGCAGGGCTGAACAATCTCGTCGGACTCAAGGCGACCAAGGGTTTGCTGTCCACCGCCGGCGTCGTGCCGGCGTGCCGCACGCTGGATTGCGTGACCTATTTCACCGCGACCGCACGCGAAGCCAGCGAACTGCTGGCGCTCACCGCGCAAGCCGACCCACGAGATGCATACAGCCGCAAGAACCCGCAATGGAACAACGCACGCGCGTTCGGCAAGCTCGCCGCATTCCGCTTCGGCGTGCCGTCGCGACTCGAATTCGCGGGCTGTGCCGAAAGCCCGGCACTGTTTGCGAAGGCGCGCGCGATGCTCGAAGCCGCGGGCGGCGAGGCCGTCGAAATCGACTTCGGGCCGTTCGTCGAAGCGGCGAATCTGCTCTATCAAGGCCCGTGGGTCGCAGAGCGCTACAACGTCGCTGGCGAGTTGATCGAAGCGAACGGGGAGGCCGTGTTGCCGGTCATCCGCGACGTGCTGGCGAAAGCGCCGGGCGCCACCGCCGTCGAACTGTTTCGCGCGCAATACCGCCTGCAAGCGTTGAAGGGCATCTGCGACGCCGCGCTCGAATCACTGGACTTCGTTCTCACGCCGACTTATCCGCGTCCCGTCACGTTGGCGGAGTTGGAGCGCGACCCCATCGGGCCAAACTCGTTGCTCGGCTACTACACCAACTTCATGAATCTGCTCGACTACGCGGCCGTCGCAACGCCGACCGGGTTCATGAAGAATGGCCTGCCGTGGGGCGTGACCGTGTTCGGGCGCGCGTTCACGGATCAGTATCTGTTGAGCGTGGCCGACATGCTGCAGCGAATCAGCGGTGTCGAATGCGTGGGGGGCGGCAAGCCCGATACGAGCAAGCGGTCGACGGCGGCCAACGATCGGATGCGCATCGCGGTGTGCGGCGCCCACATGGAGGGTCTGCCGCTCAATCGCGACCTGGTCTGCCGCGGCGCGCGGCTGGTGGAGGCGACGCAAACTGCTCCGCGCTATCGGTTGTCTGCGCTGGCAGCTACGCCGGACGGCACGAGGCGGCCCGGCATGTGGCGAGTAGCGCACGGCGGCACGGCGATCGCCATCGAGGTCTGGGAGATGCCCAGCCTGGAATTGGGCTCGTTCATCGCGACCATTCCCTCTCCGCTTGCGCTTGGGAAGGTCGAACTGGCGAATGGCGCGTGGGTAACCGGCTTCGTGTGCGAAGGGTATGGCATCGAGCTCGGGGCCGACATCACAAAGTTTGGCGGCTGGCGAGCATGGCTCGCCAGCGAGCGCAGATGACGTACGCGTCGTATTGACCGCGCACCACTTGCCACGTTAGAAGCGACTGGCGGACGATCACGCGTCCGCCACGTCACGCTCAATCACTGCGGCTCGTACCACGAATAGGTGGCCAGTGTGCTAATTGGCGGCGTGCCGATCTGCAATGTGATGTCGCGCAGCGAGGTCAACTCGATGTCGCGCAAATCGCCCATATAGCGGCGCGAGTCGCCGTTGTCGTTGATGTAGGCGACCACGTTCCCAGTCACGCCGGCCACGTTCGTGCTGCTAAGCGGTTGACCCCAAATATCGAAGAACTGGCCAAGGGTGAACCTTTTGAAGGTCGGCGTTTCAATGTGGATGATGCCGGTCTGGTCGTGCGTGTGCATTTCATAGTCGCACTGCGACAGAATGCCGACATTGGCGGGCATCGCGAGCCACTGGCCGTCCTTGAAAATAGCGAGGTGCGCATGGACGTGATACAGCGCGCTCATGTTGGGCGCGCAGATCAGACCGTCCACTGGCGAACCGGTGCCACCCGTCGACGTGTTGCCCGCCGGCCAGAAGTTGTTCCCCACCACACCGAGGAACACGAGCGCGATCTGGTTCGGATCGAAGGGTGGCGGATCGGTCCATGTGTACGTCGGGATCTGAGCCAAAGGCGTGCCGACTTCAATCGTCACCTCGCCGTGCGGAGGTAGCACAAGACTTGCAGGATCGCCCGTGTATTGCGTGAGAGTGCCGCCATCGTTCACGTAGATCGTGATTGGCGAGCCGGTCACTCCGGCGACATTGGACGCATCAAGCGTTTCACCCCAGATCGCGAAGAACTGACCGAGCGTGTATGACGCATTAGTGGTCGCGTCCATGTGAATTTTCCCGCTCGAATCAACCGTGTGTAGCGGATACGCGCAGCCCGTCGGGGCAGCCATGGTCGGCTCGACCACACCGACGTTGCCCGGCAGCGTGAGCAGGCGGCCGTCCTGGTAGATGGACAGATGGGTGTACGTGTAGGCAGTGCTACGCAGCGTGCAGTTGAGTCCGCTCACAGCTTGGCCCAGGCCGCCCGACGACGTTGAGCCCGCAGGCCAGAGGGCATCACCGAGCGTCGTACCGTCGATCACCGGTGTCGCCGCGGCCATCGTCGGCGTCGTAGTGCTGGGGGCTGATGCGCCTGACGCGGGGCTCGCCGCTCCCGTTCCCCCGTCCGAGCCAGTAGAGCCCGTAGAGCCGGTGGTGCCGGAGGCGCCACTAGCGGCGGCGGCACCCGTAGCGCCCGTGCCGCTGCTCCCGCCTCCGCCTCCGCCGCAAGCGGTCAGTATCAGGAAGACACCAATGACGAGCAACAATCGTGAACTCGATCCCGTCGACATGTCGTGCTCCGCCCTGGAAGTTAAAAGAGGAATTGGGTACACCGCATCACTTCAGGAGCAAGCGCCTCGCTAGAAACGTATCGATTGGCCGGGATGACCCGGTCGAGTCCCGCGAAAAACATGGACTGTGCAAATCGCGCGAACCCGGATGGCGATACATGATTAACAAATCGCTTCACATTGTCTGCTACATGTAATTTAGCGTAACAGATGCAATCAGAAAGCGAACCAAATGAACCACGTCATTTCGCGCCTTTTGATGTCGCATTTAGGTGAATTGGACGCTCCGTGTCGATCGAGTGAAGGACGGTCGGGAGGACCGAGAATAGGCCGAGGTTCTAATGTCGGGAATTCGAGACTGCTCTTTTAAACGATGGCTTGATTAATAACGCCTCGTCATGAAGTACTCGCGAGCTGGTTTGGACAGCTGGGCAAATCAGGCACGAGGCTCAAGTCTCACAGGCATTTTGTTCGGCACCATCGTGAACGCGGAAACCTCTTCAATCTCGGCCGGATCAATTGTCAGTTCGATCTTGAAGTTCCTCATCAACATCGATATGACCAGCCTCATCTCGACCGCTGCGAGGTATCGACCCGGACACACTCTAGGCCCTGCTCCGAATGTCAGATACGCCTTCTGTTCATGCGCACCCTCCGACGGGTCTCGCGGATGCTTCCAACGATCAGGGTCAAATGTTTCTGGATGCACGAAATTCCGTGGGTCCAGCATGCTTGGACGCGCGAGAAATAGCATGCGTGTTCCTGCCGGTATTGCAACACCTCCCAGGCACACGTCAGTGAGTGGCTCGAACGTCTGGATTGCGGCAACCGGCCGCAATCGGAGCGCCTCGCTGCATACCGCCTCGCATAGGTCGAGATACTTTAATGCGTCGTAATCGGGACAGATCCTTGACTCACCGAGTGCCTCACGCGACTGTTCGAATAGCCGGTTTTGCAAACGCGAATCTGCGGCGATGTACATGAGCCCCCAGGCAATCGCATTAGCCGTCGTGTCCTCTCCCGCGACCAGAAGCGTGAGGACGTTCGCCGATACCTGTTCGTCGGTAACCTTTGAATCGGGCTCGTTGTGCGCGGCAAGCATGGCTTCTAGCAGGTTGTGCGGTGGCGCCTCAGGCAATTGGCGCATGCGTTCGCGCGCCCGTTCGATCATTTTCTGAATGTAGCTGTGCACCTCCACCATCGCCCGCGCGAGTCGTCGGTCTTGGGGAAGCGTGACGTAATGCCAGTATGGAAAGAGCGCGGTGACGCGCCTCATGAGTGCGGGGGGGATGAGGGCAAGCTGCTCCTGGATCACCCCTTGTTCCCGTTCGAGGGTATGCGGGTCTTCGCCGAAGGCGAGCGTACTCGTCACGTCAACGGTGTAGCGCTTGAGTTCTTCCGTCATTTCGAGCGTTCTATGCTCCTTTGCCGCCTGCTGCAGGCGAGCGAGAAAACGCTCGGTAATGACTGCCAGAGACGGATAGAAAGCCTTGACGTTGGAAAAGGACAGTGCGCGCATGACGAGTCGGCGCTGCGGTTCCCACGCCGGGCCTTCGGCGGAGAATAGTCCGTTTCCGCCAAGCTCCGCCATCACGGATTCCATTGGCGAAAAGCGTCGATACAGGTGCGGACGCTCGCGCATGACGGTCTGGAACAGATCTGCCTGCGTCCACACTGTGACCGGAATCGTGCCCAGTTGAACCCTGAATGGCGACCCGAATCGCCTCGCCCATTGCTCCAGAATCAGGTGAAGTTTCGCCGGTGGCATTTGCAACAAATTGCCCAGAAGGGGCAAACCGTGCGGGCATGGTAGATCCGCGACCGTGCGCGAGATCTGGTTGGCGTCGAGTTGAAGGTCCGCCATACTCTCCTCCGCTTCTCCTCCGCTTCGCATGCCACAGTGCGAAGACAATGGGCGTGTAGAACGCTCTTGTAGAGAATAGATCACGGCTTGCAAATCGCAGCCGCTAATCGAAAATGCAGGCGTTGAGAAATTCGCCTTTGGCCGCGTGATACTAAGTTTAGGCGCTCACATATGGTCAATGCCTGCATCGATGGTGCCCCCGGCCTTTCCACCGCTTGACTCGGAAGGGCTGCCGTTCCGCCGTTCGTGAACTATCCGTTTTGCTAACTGTAGACCGCCTGAAGCGAACGACAGTCAGACAGTCGCTGGCCGCGGTCAGCCCCTCACTAATAGGAGTGCGCCGTTCGCGGGCACCGCGTGCCATCCGGACGCCGCAAAACCATCCAATGGCAGCCCCAATGCGTCGAAACTGCCACCATTGCCAACCGGTGAGGGATTCGGATAGACGTCATCGACGTCGCTATTCCATACTTCGTGCCGCGTCGTCGCCGACGGCGGTCGCATCTGATACGCCGGCTTGCGAATTTCGTCGAAACTCACGGCAACACTCCCAGCCCTTGAATAGCAATGGAATGTCTGGCGCGCACAGCAATAGGGTCGTGACTGTGCGCACGTGGTTGTGTGCATACCACGAGCGCCGGTCGGCGGAATCCGCGAGAAACGTCAGTCGCGCGGCGCCGTTATGACCCGCGTAGGTCAGATCGTGATTTTCGCGGGCGCGTCGCGCGCACGATTGCGCTCAGGTGTAGCGCGAACGTTTCGCCGACACGATTCACGATTGCGCTGACTTCGTCATAGCGCAGGCCGTCGACGTGATACGCGTCGAGATAGAACCGCGCATTGTCGATCAAAATCTGACAGGCCCAGTCTTGCCCATAAGCGAAGATCGGTCCTATCTAACCTGGATGTACGTGATCAGGATGGGGCAGATGAAGGACGATCGCGTTGCGCGAACCGCTGCCCAAAAATTCTATTCGCCTGTGACATAAGCAGTCCTCCTCATATCGGACATTAAGCGTCCTTTCGTCCTTATCGCGACGCAACCGTTGATGGTCAAGGAGTGGTTTTGTACCTAAGCATCTCTGATGTGGCCGATCCGATCAGTTGTACATGCTATTTCCTTTCAGGCTGCAGACAAAACCTTGCTGCGCGCCGCCACGAGTCGGGGGGTGCAGTGATTCTTCTTACCGATATCTGCCCCCCCAGCCGACATCGTCTTGCCGATTTCCGTCCTTTTCTTGTGGGCGCCCAGGCAGCTACATAAAGTGGCATGAGCGGGGCCGTGAACAAAATGAGCCGTGTCAACAGTTCGCCTGGTGCTTCGGCCGGCTGCCATATACCCATTCCGATATCGCTCTTCGCGCAAAACTGGCGAAAGCGGTGCCGTGGGTAGCTCAAAGCGCAATTCGCAATGGGACGGAATCAAGACTGTCTGAGTCCTCGTGTTGTCGAACGCAAAATGCATCCATTTGGCGACTTCTATGTTCCCAAGCAAGCAAGCCTCACATCCCGATCGGCTCGAAGACGACGCGACCGCAATTTCCGGGTATCTGCAAGTGGTCGCCAACAGCTGGCGTCTAATATGCGTAGTGGCGCTCGCCGTCTTCGGCGTGGGAGTGTTTTACGCTGCGCTGCAGACGCCGTTCTACCGTGCCGATGTGCTCGTACAGATCGACTCGCGGACTTCGAGCTCGCCTGACAACGAGGCATTGGGAAGACTTGCCTCGCTCTTTGACTCCAAGGTGAAAGCAGGTGCCGATTCGGAAATGGAGTTGATCCGGTCACGGCTTGTCGTGGGGGAGGCGGTGCGACAGTTGCAGCTCGAGGTTACTGCGCGCCCCCGTTACTTCCCGATCGTTGGGAAATGGCTTGTAGCGTTGCGAAAGCAAACGGACGCTAACGGTGCGCCGTTCGGGCTGACGCGTTTTGCTTGGGGAGGAGAGCGCATCGACGTCGCCCGTTTTGAGGTTCCGCGCTCCGACGTCGACCGGCAGTTTCGGGTGAGAGCCGGGCCTGATGGATCGTTCAAACTGCTTTCTCCGAACGGAAAGCTGTTAGGGCGGGGAAAGGTCGGCACGGAGCTGGTGATCCGGCTCGCTAACAGCGAGGCGCGGATCCTGATAACTACGATGGTAGCGCGAGCCGGCGCCGAATTCACGGTCGTACGGCATTCGGTTCAAGCGACGATCCTCGGGATACAGAACGCGTTGTCTATTCTGGAAACGAAACCCCAATCGGGGATGATTCGCATATCTCTGGAGGGACTAGATCCGGAACGCGTATCTGATGTTGTCAATAAGATCGCGCAGGAATACGTGGCCCAGGACTCGGCAAGAAGGTCCTCCGAAGCGGCACACTCCCTCACGTTTCTCGAGAGTCAGCTGCCCACGCTGCGGCAAGAGCTACAGCGCTCGGAAGACCGGTATAACGCCTTTCGCAACAGCAAGGGCACGGTGGACCTGGGAGAGGAGAGTCGTTTGCTTCTGCAGCAACTCGTCGATATGGATGCAAGCATGAGGACATTGCAACAGGAGCGCGCGGACGTCTCGCAGCGTTACACGCCAGGACATCCGCTGCTCGCCGCCATCGACGCGAAAATCACAGATTTGCAGGCCACGCGAAATGCCTTGAGTCGCCGCATCTCGATGCTTCCCGACACCGAGCTAGCGGCCTTGCGGCTGATGCGCGACGTTCGTGTGAACAGCGATCTCTATACGAATCTGCTTAACAGCGCGCAACAGCTGAGGGTTGTCAAAGCCGGCAATGTCGGCAACGTGAGGATTGTCGATGTCGCCGTGCCGCCGGAAAACCCCGTCAAGCCCAACTGGCGGGTGATCCTTGCTCTGTCTGCGGTGTTGGGTGTTTTGCTAGGGTTCGCCGTGGCTATCCTCAACAAGACCCTGCGCGGCGGTGTCGAACGGGGCGTCGAAATCGAACGCGCCTTGGGCGTCCGAGTCTGTGCCGTCGTTCCCCACAGCGAGCGTCAGGTGCGGTTGCAAGAGATGATGAGACGGAGGATCTCAGGCCTTCATGTCCTGGCGGCGAGGGCGCCTGGTGACCCGGCCGTGGAAGGCCTTCGTAGCCTCAGGACGGCCCTTCAGTCGGCAAGCGCATCTCCTGCTAACAATGTGGTGGTCGTTACGAGTTCCCGTGCTGGCGTCGGCAAATCGTTCATTGCCGTGAACCTGGCCGCTGTATTGGCAGCCGGCGGGAAGCGCGTGCTTCTCATCGATGCAGACATGAGGATGGGGAACATCCATGCATCCTTCACTCCACAAAGCGGCCCCGGTCTGTGCGAGTTGCTGCGCGGCGCACATCTCCACGAAGTCGTCATCCGAGACGTCATGCATGGCGTCGACCTGATACCGCGGGGCGGCGTATCGCCGAATGCGGCAGACCTCCTTGCTAGCGTGCGGCTGACGGAAATCCTACGTGCGGCCTCTGAGCGATACGACGCCGTAGTTGTCGATACTCCTCCCGTGCTGGCAGTCACCGACGCCACTCTGCTCGCAAAACAGGCCGGTACCACTCTTCTCGTCGTGCGTCACGGAATGCATCCGGTCAGCGAAGAGTCGGAGGCGCTGAATCGGCTAAGGGATAGTGGGGTGACGGTCAGCGGAACGCTGTTCACCGATGTTCCAGACGATCGGTTTGGGTACGGATCAAGGTACGGCAATGCGACTCGTTATACCCGCGGACGTGGCAAGCACGATGACATCACCGCATGAGGTGGCTATCGGAAGCGATGAGGTCTCACAGGCGGGAACCTCGATTTCATCCGCAGTCCTCGCAAGATGTAGACGTGGTTCTTGTGTGGCCAGAACCGCGCAGGATAGTAGACATAGTCGTATTGCAATCCGTACATGGCTTTGATATCGATGTGTTTCTCCCAATACTCATCGTCAGACAATAGCGTACCGACCGCTGGCGAGAATGGTACAACGTGGACCCTTTCCCCATCGACGCCGTAGCGTCTGACTACATTGTCGCGGCCGGCATCGGAGCCCACAACGACGCCCGTTGCCTTGTTCAATGTCGATCTATAGAGATGTTCGCGGCGTTCGAACTCCCCGCTCACCCGAATCTCCGGAAAATCGACCTGCTCCCGATGGTTGAGGTCCCACAGCGTTAAAAGATAGTTGTAGTTCTCCGTCACCTGGGCAAGGTACGGAGGGCAGGTAAAGTACACCAGGTCCGCATCGATCTCGCGCGGAAGCCGGTCAAGGTAATTGAACGAAAACTTAAGTGGCAGACCTCCCGATGCATCGAATTGTCGCCAACTGATCCTGCGAAAGCTGCTAGCCGAATCGGTCGCATGGAGGGCCGGTAGGGATCGGACGGTGTCGCATCGTTGCCTTCCGGATCGATTCTGTCGGCAGCCAGTCGTGGAGGTTCCGAATGCGCCGGACACATAGTAGGTGGCGCGGCTATTTTATTGAACATTTTCAATTTTGCATGTACACCGAGCGATCAACGGTCAATGGAAAAAATCTTTAATGCAGCTGGCGCAAGTCTCTGCAAATGACATTCCTCACCCCGCTGGCTGCGCTCTTTTGCGGAGTAACGGTACGCGCAAGCGCCGAGCGCACATTGACTGATGTCGGCAAGACCTTGTCCGACGGACGTGCCGCTCCATCGCTGCGTTCCGCGCATGCACAGGAGCGTGTTGCGCTCGGCCCTGCAGGCCGCCAAAAGCTTGAGAGTTTCCGCCAAATCTTCCCGGGCGAGAGGCGTCAGCATACGATGACGAATTGAGGGGCAAAGCCTGTCGCCGATCAATGAGTCAGGGTGGTCTGGCAGAGGCAAGTTGCAACGCAAGTAAGAAAGCCGAATCGGTCGTTGTGTTTATGGTTAACGCATGAACGGTATGCAGCTGGGCTATTGCTGCGTCATCCGATTGCCGCCGGGCCATGGTGACAGTCATCAACCTATCTCTCGTAAGAAAATGATCCTTAAGGGCGTAAATTCGCGAGTAGGGCCTTCCTTTTCCTTGTCGAACAGAATGGCAAGAGTCGTGTGGGGAATCGTCTACCGTCTCTTGTTCGCACCGACTCCACGCGTTGCTCACGGGTGGCGTCGTCTGTTGTTGAGGCTTTTCGGGGCCGAGATCGGTACAGGGGTTCATGTCTATCCACACGTGAAGATCTGGGCGCCATGGAACCTTTCCATCGGCGATTTCGCAGGCGTGGCCGATGGCGTCAACCTCTATTCTATCGAGCGTATTTCGCTTGGCGAACGTTCCGTGGTATCGCAAGGCGCACAACTGTGCACTGGCAGTCATGATTTCAATGACCCATCGTTTCAGTTGACGGCCGAGCCGATTGAAATAGGACCCGACGTATGGATTTGTTCGGAAGCCTTCGTCTGCCCAGGCGTTCGAATCGCGCCCGGAGCCGTGATCGGGGCGCGCTCCGTCGTTACGCGTAGCTTGTCTGGCGCGTGGACGGTCTATGCCGGAATGCCCGCGCGGAAGGTATCTACCAGGACCAGGCCGGGAGAGACAAGATGAGCGGGATATCGGTACTCGTTCTGACGAAAAACGAAGAGCAGGACTTGCCGGGCTGCCTGGAGACGGTCATCGGATGGTGCGACGATATTCAGGTCTTCGACTCGTACAGTACCGACGGAACGGTAGCAATCGCCCGCGGTGTCGGCGCCCGGGTCATGTGCCGGACATTCGATGATTGGTCCACTCATCAGAACTGGGGCTTACGCAACATCAAGTTCAAGCACGAGTGGGTACTGTATCTCGACGCCGACGAACGCGTTCCTGCCGCACTTGCCGATGAAATTGTGAAGGTGGTCTCCGAGCCGACCGATGCAGTTGCGTTTCAGGTTCGACGCCGGGATTTCTTGAATGGGAGATGGCTTAAGCATGTCCAGGCGTCGCCTTACTTCGTACGTCTCTTCAAGCCGCAATACATTCATTACGAGCGGCTCGTCAACCCGGTCACCGTGGTGAACGGAAAGACGGAACAGCTCTCGCAATTCCTTGATCATTACCCGTTTAGCAAAGGGATCTCGCATTGGGTCGCGCGCCATAACTCCTACAGTTCGCTCGAAGCTGATCAATTTCTGCTGAATGCCGGGAGTCGGGATAGGCTCAGCTTGTCCAAAGCCTTTTTCGGGGAAAGCTTTCAAACTCGACGTTACCATCAAAAGCGTCTCTTCTACGAGCTGCCGTGCCGGCCGATTCTGAAGTTCGTTTTTCTCTATCTCGTGCGTCGCGGTTTTCTAGACGGACGTCCGGGCTTCATGTATGCGGTTCTGCAGTCGATCTATGAATACTTCATCGTATTGAAGGTCCGCGAAAAATCGAAAATCGCGCAGACACGGGCGGAGAGCCCAGAGCTAAGCGCCAATGCCGAGAATTGAGCAACGGGATCGATCGGCACGCGGCGCGTTCAGAATGCCACGATAATCGGTCACCAGCTGGCGCGTGACAGAACGCCGCAAAGCAGGGGAGAACAATATTGAGAACACTTCATATCATCTCATCCATCGATGCACGATACGGTGGACCCGCCGAAGTCCTCAAGCGACTGGCCGCGGAGCTAGGCGTTTCAGGACATAGCGTTGACGTGGTATGCCTGGATGCACCAACGCATGTCGATCAGGACGACGCCGCCTTTGGACGTGTCATACGACTCGGACACCAGGCCGGGAAGTATGCGTTCAGCCTGCCGCTCATTCGATGGCTCACTGCTCATGCAAAAGAATACGATGCAATCGTCGTGGACGGGTTGTGGCAGTTTCATGGTGCGGCCGCACTGGTCGCGTTGCGTCCGCGGAAAATCCCTTACTTCGTCGTGCCGCACGGCATGCTAGATCCGTGGTTCAACAACGCGCATCCTCTGAAGTATGTGAAGAAGCTCGTTTACTGGACGATCATCGAACGTCACTTAATCGGTGGTGCGAAGGCTGTTCTGTTCACGGCTCAAAGCGAACGCGAACTGGCGCGGAAGGCGTTTCCACTGTATAAGGCGAGAGAGACCGTAGTGGTCATCGGAACCGCGCCGCCGCCTGCGGCGCGGGGCGTCGACGTCCAGCAATGGCGCTCGGCACGCGCTCTCGACAAAACAAGAATCATCCTTTTCCTCGGGCGAATTCATGAGAAGAAGGGATGCGATTTGCTGATCCGCTCCTTCCGGGATTTGCAAAGCATGGGACATCGCTACCATTTGGTCATCGCAGGCCCGGACGATTCCGGACTGGAGGAAAAACTGCGAGACCTGGCGGCCGAACTCGGCATTGCCGACATGATCACGTGGACTGGATTGGTCAAAGGCTCCGACAAATGGTCGCTATTGCGCTGCGCAGATGTTTTGGTGCTGCCTTCGCATCAAGAAAATTTTGGCCTGGTGGTTTCGGAAGCGCTGGCGTGCGGGGTACCGGTACTGCTTACGTACAAGGTGGGCGTCTGGCCGGAGGTGGTGGCCGATGGCGCCGGGCTGGCCGATGAAGACACACAGGGGGGAATCACCCGGCTCTTGATGCGTTGGGCAACGATGTCAGACGAAGACAAGGCTGCGATGAGGTCCGCAGCGGAGCGATGCTTCAACGAGCGTTACCACGTGAAGCGCGTTGCACAAAACTACGTCGCCCTGGTTGGCGGCATCGACGCGTCACTTTGTGTATCCCGACCGATTGGATAGGCGCGCTGCAAGATTGGGCGATGTCCTGTCAGCCATCAGGTCATCGGGACCTTGTCTTCATTCTGGCTTGCATCGCGGAGGAACGCACGATAGGTGGCCTCGATTCCGGTTCTGAGGTCGATCGAGGGCGACCAGCCAAGGCTGCTCAGACGCGATACGTCGAGGACCTTGCGCGGTGTCCCATCAGGCCTGGTCTCGTCAAAGCGCAA
>NZ_JARESU010000610.1:0-465 GCF_046027075.1 Paraburkholderia sp. RL18-085-BIA-A
ATCGCAGTGGACTTGCACCACTTACTCCTTGCCGGTCTCCCGGCGCACCTGTGTGAAAACGCATGTTGAATGCGGTGTTCTAAGAAATCGACCCTTCAGAACACGATGTATTGACTTGGTACCGAACTGGGAGGGGTAAAGCGACCCCCGAAAACCGAGTACTTTTGCGTTTTCACACGGCCTCGGTCGACTACGGCCGGTCGCGACCTCGCGGCCGGCACCCGACCTGAAGTTTCGGCATACCATGGTTGGCACTGGTGCAGGCTCTGGTAACTTCGACGGGACCCGCACGGACGCCCGTCGACACTGCAGCGCGGATCGCGCAGCGTGACGATCGAGCGCGAAACAAGGAGGGTCCACGATGCGCGCACGAAGTGTGAGCCAGGGGCGGCGCGATTTTCTTCGCAGGTCGGGTGCGGTGCCGTCCACGTTGCTGCTGTTGGCGCTCGGAAAAACCGACGAAGG
>NZ_JARESU010000611.1:0-464 GCF_046027075.1 Paraburkholderia sp. RL18-085-BIA-A
CGTCGTTGTACAACACTTCGGCGGCCGGAAAGCCCGGGAAGATCTCGACGCCGAGCGCCTCAGCCTGTTGGCCCAGCCAGCGCGTGACGTTCGCGAGGCTGATCACGTAGTTGCCGTGATTCTTGAAGTTCTCCGGCAGCGCCCAGGTCGGCACGCTCTTCGAACCGGTTTCGGTCAGGAAGAGGAATCGGTCTTCGGTCACGTCCACCGTGAGCGGCGCGCCTTTCTCCTTCCAGTCCGGGATCAGTTCGGTGATCGCGCGCGGATCCATCACCGCGCCCGACAGGATATGCGCCCCGATCTCCGAGCCCTTTTCCAGCACGCACACGCCCAGCTCGACGCCTTTTTCCGCTGCCAGCTGCTTCAGGCGGATCGCCGTGGACAGGCCAGCCGGCCCGCCGCCGACGATCACGACGTCGTATTCCATCGACTCGCGGGGACCGTACTGCTCAATGAGACTTGCG
>NZ_JARESU010000612.1:0-459 GCF_046027075.1 Paraburkholderia sp. RL18-085-BIA-A
CGGAACGTCGTGGCTACCGAGACGCTGTCGAATACCGCATCCACCGCGACGCCTGCCAGGAGTTCGCGTTCTTCCAGAGGCACACCCAGCTTTTCATAAGTACGCAACAGTTCCGGATCGACTTCATCGAGACTCTTCGGACGATTCCTCTGCGCCATCGGCGCGGAATAATAGACGATGCTCTGGTAGTCGATCGGCGGATGCCGGACCGTCGCCCAATGCGGCTCGGTCATCGTGAGCCAGTGCCGATAGGCCGCGAGCCGCCATTCGAGCATGAACGCCGGCTCGTCTTTCTTTGCGGAAATGAGCCGGATTACGCCCTCGCTCAGCCCGCTCGGCAACGCGTCGGCCGCCAGGTCGGTCACGAAACCATGCTGGTACTCGCGACTGATCAGTTCGTCTAAACCGGTTGTAGATGCGCTCATGCATGGCCTCCGTCGGTCGTTTAGCGCGCCAGTG
>NZ_JARESU010000613.1:0-457 GCF_046027075.1 Paraburkholderia sp. RL18-085-BIA-A
GAACTGCGCTTAAACATAGGCGTAAGACTACCTCAAAGTTTAAGCGTTACCTCGTGTCCGGTTTTCGCGGGGGCCGGCCCAGCGATGCAATTGCCGAGAATATTTCCTCGGCCAGGCACGAATACTGTCGAGGTCGAAGGACAGATGCCTGTCGAAGTATGCGCTGCACTGACGCAGCGGGGATTCAAGCTTGTCAGGCCAGGTTCGCCTATCGGCGGCTCCCAGGCCATTTGGGTCGATTGGGAAAACGGCACGCTATTGGGTGCGTCGGATCACCGGAAGGACGGTTGTGCACTCGGCTATTGAACGACGGTGCCACACGCGATGAGTTGTTGGATTGGCTTGGCTGCGTGTGGTTGAGTGGCTGGATTCAGCCACTTTGGCAGGCCGCGTTTTCGTCCTTTGATACGCGAAATTGAAGGACGCAATTTGCGGCGCCACAAACGCAGAAACCCCG
>NZ_JARESU010000614.1:0-455 GCF_046027075.1 Paraburkholderia sp. RL18-085-BIA-A
CACAGCCAGGCGCGCGACCTGGTGACGAATGACCGGCGCTGGCTGTCGCGCAACGTGATCCGCACGCAGGCGAACAACAAGGTTCGCATGGAGGACTGGACGGGCCAGGAAGGCATCAAGGTCAGCACGGAGCATTCGGGCAAGTCGCAACTGAACCTTGGCTACCTGGTTAACAACAAACTGGAGTACAGGGGCGAAGGTTATGAGCTTCGCACGTCCGGCTACGGTGTGAACCGCGCGGGCAAGGGCCTGCATCTGACAGCCTACGACCGCCCCGCAGCGACCGGCCAGCAGATCGACATGCAGGAGACCATCGCGCAGTTTGAAAGCGCGCTGGAACTGGCGAAGGCGCTGGCGGCATCGGCCAGCAGCGCCAAGGCCGAGCCAGCGGATACCGATGCACAGCAGCAGATGAAAGAGGATATCGACGGCCTGAAGAAGCCGGGCCTGCTGAT
>NZ_JARESU010000615.1:0-454 GCF_046027075.1 Paraburkholderia sp. RL18-085-BIA-A
GACTATCTGCTGGAAGTGCTCGATCTGCGCACACGCGGCGCGGAACTCGCGTTGCGTGCGGCGCAGGCGTCGCTGCTGCATCAGGGCGCGCGCGGCTATTTGATGAGCGCATCGCCGCAGCGGCGGATTCGCGAGTCGCACTTCGTGGCGATCGTGACGCCTGCCATCAAGCATCTGCGTTGGGAAATGGCCCGTCTTTCCGCCGAGGAGCTTCCAGCATGAGCGTCGTGATTGCCGACTGGAAGAAGTACGTCTGCCGCGCGTGCGGTGTGATCTATGACGAAGAACTGGGGGATCCCGATAGCGGCATTGCGGCCGGCACACGCTTCGACGCGATCCCCGACGACTGGGAGTGCCCGCTATGCGGGGTAACAAAAGCGGATTTCGTGCTTTACGAGCCGGTTGTGGCCGGTGCAGCGGCATGCGCGCCGGCGCAGGGCGCGTCGTCGCGCAC
>NZ_JARESU010000616.1:0-444 GCF_046027075.1 Paraburkholderia sp. RL18-085-BIA-A
GCACAGACTGGGAACGGTGCTCGTTCCTCGATTCGTCAACGGATGGCTCTGGCTCGTAGGTAATTTCGATGGGTTGCCGGTAATTCTGCTGAAAGGTACCGTGGTGTTTGCCGCGCTGTCCGGCGATGGTGAGTACCCACTCCACTGTCATGCGATGTGATGCGACCGCGTTCCGGCTTCGCGAGGTACACAGATGACTGCTGGTCTGACAACCGAATGAGGACTGAAACCGCAGGAGACGACGGTCCGGTCGTCTATGTCGTCGATGACGACAAGGGAATCCGGCAGGCCCTCGACCTGCTTCTGCGCTCTGTAGGCTTGCGCGTCGAAACGTTCGAGTCCCCGGACGAATTTCTCCGGTCTCCTCACTCCGCAGGGCCGAGCTGCCTCATCCTCGACGTACGGCTCCGTGGGAAAAGCGGCATGGCTTTTCATCAGGAAATC
>NZ_JARESU010000617.1:0-440 GCF_046027075.1 Paraburkholderia sp. RL18-085-BIA-A
ATGGGTCGGGCGGAAGCCGCAACCACCGCGTGGTTCGCGATCAGATTCGGGCGATCGGAGTACGGCATCTTCGACGTGTTCGCAGACGATGCCGGCCGCGAGGCGCATCTGGCGGGGCCAGTTACACAAGCACTGTTGGATGCCGGCGGCAGCGTGTTTGCCGGGGCGCCGCTGATTCAGGAGTTCGACGTCCTGGCCGACAAGTTGCCTGCAACGTCATCGGGCGAGCCGGTCACGAAGGCGCTGCTCCTCACGTTCAAGGCAAAGGCGGGCCATGAATCACAGGTCGCGCAGTTCCTTCGCGACGCGCAAGCAGTGGTGGAGCGGGAACCCAAGACCGTTGCCTGGTTTGCCATCCGCCTTGACGACGGTCACTTCGGCATTTTTGACGTCTTCCCCGACAACGGCGGTAGGTTTGCACACCTGACGGGTCATGTTCC
>NZ_JARESU010000618.1:0-440 GCF_046027075.1 Paraburkholderia sp. RL18-085-BIA-A
GTACGCCCAGCCAGCGTAGCCCGCCCGCATGGGGGTGAAGCTGCTTGAGCATGTCTGGAATGCAGTACCCGGAGAAGTTGACTTTGCAGTTCCGGGGCATGCCCTTTCTCTGCTGCGAGAGGAAGTGAGCCGAAGCGGCGGTGACTTGCCGACACTGGCAAGGTGACGTAGTCCGTGGGAAACGGGGCTTGCGGCGAAGCGGTTACGCCAAGATGAGCCTCCAGGCTGAGCATGGGACGGTTGAGGAACACGAACCTGTTAAACCGCATCTGAGGGTTGAAGTGTCACCCCTGCCCACACCGCTTTATGGGCAGGACGCGAACTGCTGCCGGTCACACGTATGGCCCGGCGGCACGATTGCTGACTGGATATGTAGCCCATCTGCAAGGAATCACGGGGAGCGCGCAGCTAGACCGTGGTGTTCGCGACGACTTGCGGCA
>NZ_JARESU010000619.1:0-439 GCF_046027075.1 Paraburkholderia sp. RL18-085-BIA-A
CGAGCACGGGCCGACGATCGCACTCTATGTCGCCGCCGCGTTCGCGGCTGCCGCGGCCGTCGTCAGCACGCTGCGCATCGCGGCCCCGCACCTGAACGCGTCCGTCTAACCGCATCACGGACGGCGCCCAACGGCATCGTCAAACGCCATCTTCATTGAGATTGGCTGCACGCCAAGTTGCGGGTTTAACGCGGGTTATGCCAAACCTCTTGAGACCAGCCACAAAAGGCGAATGAGATTATGTGGTGATCGAGAGCGTGCAAAAGCTGGGGAGGTCGATTTCTTCAGGACTGCCTGACTCACGGCATGATTGCGCGGTGTGCGCTATCCGTTGACGAGTACCCGCCTGCCGACGCTGGCCCGATGCATTTGCCGTAACCCGAGTCGGCAATCTTGAGCGCCGAGATGCGACGCGGCGAGAATTCCCCGTTCAAAACCG